>JAAZHE010000242.1 GCA_012510855.1 Bacillota bacterium
CCCAAGCACTACTATGGGGAGACTGATAGTGAAATCCTTGCCATGCTGGACGAACTATTCAGCTCCACACGTGCTTGGGCCATACTGCAATGAACCACAAGACGCAAGACGAACTTAACCCAACAGTAATTTTCAGAGTTTTGCGCGAACTCACTCATATTGGCGCTGTTCGTCCCTTTACTTGCCACGCGGTTTGACTAGTGCGCATGATTGGGGGTCATGAGGTCGTAGGTTCAAGTCCTGTCACCTAGACTGTTGATAAGCCCCAGTACCATTCGGAGGCCGCACCTCTCCCTCCTCCTTCTCGTCAGACGGTCTCTCTTCCGCCCAGAGCGACCACTACTTACTATGAGTATTCCAATTCATTCAAGCCCAAACCGGACAAGGTGACATTTTCACTGAACAAAACACCCATATGTGAGGTGACATTTTCAAAGACCATTGACAGGTCAAGGGGGGCAAAATTATCGAGATGCAGTTTCCGACAGTAGTCTCGAAATTTCCTCCAGTGCCCGATCTGCTTCTCTCCGGACATGGTCGAGGAGCAAAGGCGTGGGGATAATGCTCAGGATTTGGCAAAGAAGAGCCAGTTCATAGCCTGTGGCTTTGAAATCCCGCACTAGGGTGATAGTAGAAAGCACTTCATCAGTGAACCTAAGCAAGGCGGGGAAAGTGTCTGGCTGGGATCGGGTCAGGGAATCTAGATCCCTTGCTGTTTCCAGCAGCCTGGCGGTTGTGTCCTTGAGCTCTTCCGCGGTGTTGATTAGGGTTCTTTCTGATGGATCCAGGAGGTGGATGATAAACTCCAAGTGTTCCTTCATAATCCTGAGCCAAAAGACCTCTTCTTGAGTGAGTTCCTCGAAGCTTCCAGCCATCAGCGGCTGTCCCCGTTCCAGGGCGTTCAGAAAATGGATGGCCTCTCTAGTTATGTGGTCAAGGAGGAGCGGGAATAGGCCTCCGCCCAGCTGGCACTGAATCCTCGCCCGCAGGAGTCGCCGCTTGTACTGAATAAACTCCATAACTGCCTGCTTCAGCTCCTGCAAGAGTTCAGGTCCGATACTGGTAACGTCGTCAAGGACAGTCTCCAACATTTGAAACCGGTCGGCAAAGGCCTGGGCTTCGCGGATCAGTTCCGTATCACATCCAGGTAATCCCAATTGGATGAACATGGCATGTTCCTTCATGATCCGTACCCAGAACCTGGCTTCATCCAGCAGCTGCTGGTTACCATCGGGATAACAACCCCATTGAGATTCCCAATATGTCATTTCAGATACCACCTTTTAGATAATCCTCGAAACCGGCCGCTACGGTATTTTATGCCTAAAAAGGGGAGCTGGTTCCTAGATCCATTGAAGGATCCAGGTGCAGCTTCAAAAATCTGCCTGTCTTTTGCCCATATCTACTGGATGTGGTACAATAAGGACCGTGAACCCATGTCAAGCTTTCAGTATATTTGAGGGGCGTGATCTTGTAATGGCAGAACAAGTACTTGGTAAGGTGCCCGTAGGAATTTCCAACCGCCATGTACACCTTTCCCAAGAGGATTTGGAAAAGCTATTTGGAGAGGGATACCAGCTTACCAATATCAAGGATCTTTCCCAGCCGGGGCAGTTTGCGGCTGAAGAGACGGTGACTTTAGTCGGACCAAAAGGAGTAATCCAGCGGGTTCGAGTCTTGGGTCCTGTGCGTTCTAAGACTCAAGTGGAGGTTTCCCGTACAGACGCTTTTGCTCTTGGTGTGCGGCCTCCCGTTCGGGATTCCGGAGACCTTAACGGCAGTGCAGGCTTAGTTACTATTGTGGGGCCCAAGGGCGCAATCACCCTATCAGAGGGAGTAATCTTGGCCAAGCGCCACATCCATATGACTCCCGCAGACGCCGAGGCCTTTGGAGTGAAGGATAAGGACATAGTCAAGATCCGGTGCGGAGGCGAGAGGGGCCTAATTTTTGGTCAGGTGTTGGTCCGGGTTCGAGAGGACTTTGCTTTGGACTGCCATCTGGATACCGATGAAGCCAATGCTGCTATGTTGAACAACGGTGATGAGGTAGAGGTTCTAAGATAGCTGTTTGCCTGCATCCGTACGCTTAGGGCAATCATACCCGGAGCTGAGTTGGCAGCTCCGGGTATATTGGTGTGCCCAGCATGTCTGCTGAGCCGATGGGTTGAAAGAAACCCTGTCGCCTAACTAGCGGGAAGACAATCCGTAGGCAAGGGCGTCACTGGTAACGGTGGGGTCTGAAGGAAGCCGAAGGAGG
>JAAZHE010000243.1 GCA_012510855.1 Bacillota bacterium
CATACTACCGGCATCAACATCCATGCATACCGGGCTTTGCTGGATCATTTAGGCATTGAAGACGAGGTTAGGATTACCTCTCTGTCTTCTCAATTGGCCGAAGTAGGAGATGCGCTCCGCGGTCTGTGGGGGATTGATACCAGGGGCATGTTTCCTCGCCGCCCATCTGGGTGGAAACTCGAGATCGAAGATGAAGGGAGTTACTGGAGCTATCTCGATGAGTGGGGCATCAAATGGAGCACGCCCAAGGAGGGCGGTCATTACTACGACATTAGACAACACCCTCTTCAAGGATGCCGTATTGAGGATTTGGATAGCTATCCCTGGCCCGATCCCCGTGATCCAGCTCGGATCGAAGGACTAAGGGAAGAAGCAATCAGGCTGCGGGAGTCAGGGTGTGCAGTGCTCATGGCTGGGACAATCGGCAACGGATTCCTTCATACAGGGAACTGGCTCGAAGGATATGAGGACTTTCTGGTTGACCTCGCCTGTAACCCTAATAAGGCCTGTAAACTCATGGATAGAGTGCTTGAGATTAAGCTGGAATACTGGGACATGGTGCTGGGTGAAGTAGGTGATTTCGTTCACATTGTCTGTGAACTGGATGACCTGGGAGCCCAAGGCGGGCCGTTGGTATCGCCGGAGATGTACCGACGGCTGATCAAACCGCGGCAGCGGCAGTTGTTTTCATTCATTAAGAGGCGGGCTCCCCATGTCAGAATCTTTTTCCATTCCTGCGGAAGCGTCTATCAACTTATAGGTGACCTAATAGAAGTCGGTGTAGACATTCTCAACCCCGTTCAGGTGGCCGCGGCTGACATGGACACAAAGCGGCTCAAGAAAGAGTTCGGTCAAGACGTTGTCTTCTGGGGAGGCGGGGTTGACACTCAGAGAGTGCTTCCCTACGGCACATCCCAAGAGGTAAAAGACGAGGTCAGACGACGGCTCGATGACTTAGCTCCTGGCGGAGGATTTGTGTTCGCGACGGTCCACAACATCCAAGGAGATGTGCCGCCTGAGAACATCGTGGGCATGTGGGAGGCTGTACAGGAATACGGGCACTACTAGGAGTGGTATGAAAAATATCTTGGAGATGCAGTATCAGGCACAATGAGAAGTATTGGTTGCGGTACCTCGTCTGCATAGTTCAGCGGCGGCCGCACACCTTAGCACTCGGCCGTTGGGTGACTCCAATAGTCAACCCGGCCCTAGGGTCGCTGATGTACCCCATGCATCGACCGCTGTCTCTGTTGGCATAGGTTTTGTGCGGTAGAGTGAGTAGAAAGAAACCTGTTCTTGAGGCAAAATAAGCTGTGACGTACTGACTGCCCCTGGTCTCCTATAAGACAAACAAGGTGGTACAAGACCGTGAATCTGTACTGCTCCTATTACACTAAATCCCGCTATATCACCCAGTATATGCTGGATCGACTGAGTCTCGCGCCGGGCCAGCTTGTCTTTGAACCATCAGCTGGGGACGGGGTATTTATCGACGAGATTCTTGAGAAGGAGCCCAGTGTCAGGATTGTCGCGTACGATCTGAATCCAGAAGCCATAGGCATTCTGGGAAAAAAGTACCGGGGAGTAGAAAACATTAAGCTGCGGCAAGCCGATACTCTCTTAGACAGTACACTAGACCAATTGGCAAGAAAAGGCGGAGTGTTCGATAGAATCATCGGCAATCCGCCTAACGGAGCATGGCAAGACTATGACAAGCGCAAAGTACTAAAGGAAAAGTACCAAGGATTCTATGTGAAGGAGACTTATGCACTGTTTCTTCTCAGGTGCGTATCGGTTCTAAAGAAGGGCGGAATCTTGACTTTTATTGTCCCCGATACGTTCTTGTTCTTGCATAGACATACAAGTCTGAGACGGTTCCTCTTGCAAAACACCGAGCTGCAAGAAATTCTAATAATTCCGTCCAAGTTCTTTCCTGGAGTGAGCTTTGGATACTCAAACCTCTGCATCATTACACTCAAGAAGAGCGAATCTGTCGACACTGCCTTAAATAATGAAGTCACCACAATTGAAGGGCTTATTGAAGAAAGCCAGATGGATGACATCAGGCTGAGAAATAACTTGGGCGATTTTTCTGTAGAGACAATAAAGCAAAATGAAATCCTCAAGTCTGCCAGCAGCGCTTTTCTGATCAAGTCCGATGCCCGGATAAGGAACTTAATCAACCACCCCACATGTACAGTTGGAGATATTGCCTATTGCGTGACAGGAATCTATACAGGTGATAATAGGCGGTTTATTAGAGTAAGCTCCAAAACCGTTAGGGGCTCAAAGGATTACGATGTCGTCCCAGCGGACCGGATCAACTATGAACATCGCTCGCTAGAAGGAATCTCAGGCCATAACTGCTTTATACCACTCACAAAAGGGACCTCTGAGAACAAGTACCTAAGAGAAGGTTTTTCATGGTATATTGATTGGAGCGTAGCGGCAGTTGAGCACTACAAGACAGACCCAAAGGCCCGATTTCAAAACCCGCAGTTTTACTTTCAAAGAGGGATAGCCTTACCAATGGTAAAATCCAGGAGAATATCGGCGACTCTGATGGATAACAGTGTCTTTGACCAATCCATCGTTGGCGTGTTTCCCAAAGACGAGAGATTACTTCACTACCTGCTGGGGTTTCTGAACTCCCAGATAGCTCGAACCATCTTGTTGACCATTAACCCAACGGCTAACAACTCTGCCAACTATGTAAAGAAGATGCCTATCGTAATCCCGCCAATTGATGTGCTAGAAGAAGTCGATGAGTTGGTCAAAGACATTTTCGAGCGGGTGAGAAAAAAGCAAAGCATTGATGCCATCCAAACTGAGTTAGATGGGATCTTCGAGGATATTTTTGAGCAGGAACCTATGGGGCCGGCTAAAGGCTTGTTAATCCCAAGAAGGATGAGTAAAGGACCCGAGTCTACTTTGGGCCCTTTACCACTACCATTCCATTAGTCTGAACTCGACAAGATTCCTGGGCGAGCTCTTCCCGCAGTAGACGAGCTCTTTCTCTAAAGGAGTCCAGCACCTCTTGCTTGGCTGGTAGGTCCAATCTAAATCCTCCTGTTCCAACACACACAGCGACCCTCACTTCATGTACTCAGACAAAACATCCCGGGTAATCTCTCCAATCGTCTTTGCAGTCTCTACCGGGATAGACTGCAGAGTAGGGAGGGTGATCACCCGGCTGCAGACGTCTTCTGTGACTGGACAGTCGAATGGGCCCTCTAGGTGGGCGAATACGGGGCTGGCGTAAAGGGGTCTTGGATAGGCTATTCCCACCGGCACCCGCTCTTCCTTGAGGCGCTCAACTATCTCATCCCGGCGCTCGGCAAGGGGACGGGGAAGCAAGAAAGAGTAAACATGAAAGACGCTCCAGACCTTCGGACTTTCGCCGGGAAGCTGCAGCCCCAGATCACTTAGTGCCTCGGTGTAAATGGCAGCCCTCTCCCTGCGCATCTCGTTGAACATATCCAATTTCCTTAACTGGACCAGGCCCAGGGCAGCTTGCAGTGCTTGCATACGGTAGTTGAACCCGAGGCGCCGGATAATTCCCCAATTCTCCTCGCCCTGGTGCCGAATCATGCGGCAGAGCTTGGCCAGCCGCTCGTCACCGGTGGTGATCATCCCGCCTTCGCCGGTGGTCATGTTTTTAGATTCATAAAAACTAAAACAGGTAACATCGGCCAGGTTTCCTACCCGCACGCCCTTGTACTTGGCCCCGTGGGCTTGGCAGGCATCCTCAATGAAAATGAGATTATGCTGAGCAGCCAGTTCCCGCAGTGGATCGAGGTCGGCCGGATGCCCAAACATATCCACTGCTAAAATGGCCTTTGTCTTAGGCGTGATCTTGCGGGCAGCATCCTCCACAGATATACAGAATCTTTGGGGCTCAATATCGGTAAAGACCGGGATGGCCTGCTGCTGCAGGATGGGACCCACGGTACCGATGAAGGTAAAGGCCGGCACAATTACTTCATCTCCCGGACCGATTCCGGCAGCGGCAAGGGCTGTGTGCAAGGCAGCAGTACCGGAATTCACCGCAATACCTGCGGGAGCACCTACGTAGGCTGCGAAAGCATCTTCAAATTCTGCCACCAGACTGCTGCTAAACTGAGTCAAGCGCCCACTCCGGACGACTTCGCAGACCATTTCTACTTCTTCTTCGTCAAACAGCGGACCAAAACGCAGGTTTTCCGGCAGCCGCTTGGTATTTTTGCTCATGACTGGCACCTCCTATATGTAAGCCATCTCAATCAGGCTGCAGCACTGCCGCCAGCTTCCTGCCGGGAAAGCAGTGGACTTAGTATTTCCTTCTATACAGCAGTGTACATCCCTGTCTACCGTTAGTGAAGAGTGGGCCTTGGCTATCCATAAGAAAAGACTGGGCTTAATGTTAACGATGCCGGTATAATGGATATAAACGGCTACAAAGGGTAGCTGCTCTAGATCCTATACTCAGCTGCAAGGAGTGGAAGATCACAAATGATGTGGAAGGACAAGTATAGAATCGGAGTCGAGCTGATCGACCAGCAGCACAAGGAGCTTTTCGGCCGGGTATCTAATTTCCTGCAGGCTGTTCAGGGTGAGGGCCGTTGGGAAGAGAAGCTGGAGCAGGTGAAGTCCACCATGGAGTTTATGCAGAACTATGTGGTGGAACATTTTGCTGCAGAAGAGCAGTTTCAACGGGAGATCAGCTTTCCTGAGTATGAAACCCACAAAAGGGTCCATGATGATTTTAAGGCTACAGTTAACGAC
>JAAZHE010000004.1 GCA_012510855.1 Bacillota bacterium
GTCTATGCCAATGATGTTCTGGTGGCTAAAGGTGAGGTTGTGGTGGTCGGTGAGCAGTTTGGGGTGAGGATAACCGAGATCGCTACACCCCGGGAGCGGATTTCTACCATCCGTTGATAGGTAAACAGGTAGGGCATGGCTCTTGAGGAGGAATAATCAGATGGACTTTTCCGAGTACAAGGATGTATTTGCAGCCGAAGCCCGGGAACACATTCAATCGTTAAACGAGAACCTCCTGCAGTTTGAGCAGAATCCTGATGATCAGGAACTGGTTAACGAGATGTTCCGAGCAGCCCATTCCCTGAAGGGCATGGCGGGCACCATGGGTTATACCCAGCTGGCTGATTTTACCCACCACATGGAGAATCTCCTTGATGCGCTGCGCAATGATGAAATAGCCCCTTCCCAGGAGCTGATCAATACCCTGTTTGACTCAGTTGATGTTCTGGAGCTGATCTTGGAAGAGGTAATCAGCTATGATACAGTACAGACCGATACCACGGCCATGAAGGAAAGGCTGAGCCAGATTGTGGCTGGCGGCGGTGAGGCACAGGAGGAAGCCCAAGGGGCAGGTGGCGAGGGTAGTCCGGTCCGAGGTCAACAGGCAGATAGAGGAGTACAGCTGTCCCTCAATGAGTATGATCGGGAACTCTTGAAAGAAGCAGCCGCCCAGGGGTATAGGGCCTACTGGATAACTGTGGTCCTCAGGGATCACGTGCTGATGAAATCGGTGCGGGCCTACACCGTCTTTCAGGCTTTGGAAAAAATGGGGACTGTAGTCAAGTCCCAGCCTTCCGCCGAGGACATTGATGAAGAACGGTTTGATGACCGTTTTGCTGTTCTTCTGTTCACCAATCAATCAGTCTCCCAGGTGCAGGATACAGTTTTGAGTATACCGGAGATCGTGGAGGTTACGGTTACCGAGGTGGATGCCAAGGAGGCCGCTTCCGTGCCGAAGGAAAGGCCCAAGACGGCAGCCTCCGCCAGGGACAAGGCGGATCCCGTCCTCCGCCGGGCGGGGAATGGGCGAGGCCGCATTGTGGAGAAATACGTGCGGGTAGAGACTGAACGCCTTGATCAGTTGAACAACTTAGTGGGTGAGCTGGTCATCAGCCGCACGCAGGTCATGGAACTGGCCAAGCAGCTGGAGGATGCCCACTCCCGGGCCGTTATTGCCCAGATGGACAGGGTGACGACGGAGCTGCAGTACGCGGCCATGAAGCTGAGAATGGTGCCGGTTAAGCACGTGTTTGATCGTTTCCCCCGTATGGTCAGGGATCTAGCCAAACAGGCCGGTAAAGAGGTCCAGCTTCAGATAGTGGGGGAGGAAACCGAACTCGACAGATCTTTGACTAACCAATTAGGCGATCCTTTAGTTCACCTGATCCGCAACGCGGTTGACCACGGTCTCGAGACTAGAGAAGAAAGAATCCGGGCAGGTAAGCCCCCGGAGGGATTGATCCGGTTAGAAGCTAGACATGAAGGCAGCCATGTAGTCATCGAAGTTGCAGATGACGGCCGGGGTATCGACAGTGAAAAGGTGAAGGCCAAGGCCGTGGCCATGGGCTTGATTACACCAGAACAGGCCGCGAAGATGACTCCCCAAGAGGCCCAGGGATTGATCTTTGAGCCGGGTTTCAGCACCAATGAAAAAATCACCGATGTATCTGGGCGGGGAGTCGGCATGGATGCCGTAAAGGCTATCTTGGAGGCCATGAACGGATCCGTTGAGCTGAGAAGCACCCTTGGTAAAGGAACCACCGTCAGTCTCAGGCTGCCCCTGACCCTAGCCATTATTCAGGCGCTCTTAGTCAGAACAGGTTCGGAGATACTGGCCATCCCTATACAATCGGTGCGGGAAAACCTGCGGGTGGTACCGGAGGCAGTCAAGACCATCCACGGTGAGCGGGTGATTACCCTGCGCAATGAAGTGCTTCCCATCTTGGACTTGACCCGGCTGTTGGGCTTTGGCGCCATCTCCCATGATAGCGGGATGCCGGTAATAGTGGTGGAAGCAGGAGCCATGAAGGCGGGACTGATGGTGGATGAGCTGTTGGGTCAGCAGGAGGTTGTTATCAAGCGCCTCAGTCCTGTCTTGGGAGATATCAAGGGATTGGCAGGCGCTACAGTGCTGGGTGATGGAACCGTAGCACTGATCCTAGATGTTGCAGCTGTGCTCAATGACCTCACTGCCGAGTCTAGATAGGTCCAGGGCAGGGGGAGATGAAGGATGATACGGGATGACACGGAGGGAGAGCAATGGGTAAACGAGTCCTGGTAACTGACGATACGGCATTCATGCGGATGACCCTCAGGAATGTCTTGGAGAAAAACGGATTTGAGGTAGTTGGGGAAGCCGCCGATGGCGAAGAAGCCGTTGCCCTTTATACAGAGTTGCGACCTGATGTGGTGACCATGGATATTACCATGCCCAAAATGGATGGGATTACTGCCATCAGGAAAATTCTCGAGATCGATCCCAATGCCAAGGTAATCGTGTGCAGTGCCATGGGCCAGAAGCCTATGGTGATCGAGGCCCTGAACGCCGGTGCTAAGGATTTCCTTGTCAAACCCTTCCAGCCGGAGAGAATCATTGAAGCGTTGCGTAAGGTTTCGGGGTAGGAAGATGGAGGCCAAGAGACTATGAATGGCAAAGAGAAGTTGACGCCGATGCAGCTAGACCTGCTCCGGGAGCTGGGTAACATCGGAGCAGGGAACGCCACATCGGCGCTGTCAGTTATGCTCCAGGATCGGAAACTGGAGATGGTGGTCCCCGAGGTTGCGGTTTTGAGCCTGCCGGAGACCACAACTCTTATTGGAGGGCCGGAGGCGCTGGTTGCCGGCATTTATATTGTCGTCTCCGGTGATATTGACGGCCACATCGCTTTCATGATGCCCATCGAGAGCGCCCAGGAGTTGGTCCAGTCTATCCTAGGAGAGGAGTCGGTGCAGTTCGATGAAATGGGCCGATCTGTCCTGGAAGAGGTGGGGAACATAGTTGTCACCTCCTACCTCAATGCCCTGGCTGCGATGACCAATCTGGTGCTCTTGCCGTCGGTTCCAGGGCTGGCCATCGACATGGCCGGTGCCATTTGGAGTTCAATCCTGGCTGGAGCGGAAGTCTTGGATGATTATATAACGGTTCTCAAGACTGACTTTGCCTCGGAAGGACGGCAAATCGAAGGGCACATCCTGTTGATCCCCGGTAAGACTGGATTTGACCAGTTCTTCAAAATACTGTTGGAGACGGATAGATCGTAATGGCAGAGATTTTTGTGAATATGGGTGAGATAAAGGTGGCTGCCGGCGGCGATGTGCTGATTACCGTGGGCCTTGGTTCCTGCGTGGGAGTTGCCCTTTATGACCGGGAGAATAAGGTAGGGGGCATGGCCCACGTATTTTTGGCCTCCAGCCGTGACAGCAGGGGCACTGAGCAGCCTGGGAAATTCGCTGATACGGCCATACCCGCACTGATAGAAGCCGTGGTGCGGGTTGGAGGCCGAAGAAGTCTACTGGTTGCTAAGATTGCCGGAGGTGCCAACCTCTTTCCGAAACTGAGTGAGGCCTCTTTGAATGTGGGAATGCAGAATGTCGCTGCTGTAAAAGAACATCTAGCGCTGCACAATGTGCCGCTGAGGGGTGAGGATGTAGGGGGCAGCATCGGCCGGAAGATGATCCTATATGTGGAGAGCGGCAAGGTTATGGTACAAAGTATCGGATCAGAGCCCAGAGAAATCTAGACTAGAAGCCTCTAGATAAGGTGACTGCCGGTTTTGCAGGAAGGAGAAAAGGTTAAGTATTCACCGGCGACCTTTTGAGTGAGGTGAAGTGAATGGCCAAGACCAGGGTTCTGGTAGTAGACGATTCAGCTTTTATGCGCAAGGTAATCTCGGATATGATCTCCCAGGATCCTTCTTTTGAGGTAGTTGGCACCGCCCGGGACGGCCTCGATGCTTTGCAGAAGGTAGCACAGCTGCAGCCGGATGTAGTGACCCTCGATGTAGAAATGCCCCACAAGAACGGCTTGGAGACGCTGAGGGATATCATGGCCAGTCAGCCGGTACCAGTGGTAATGCTGAGCAGCGTCACCCAGTCCGGTGCCAAGGCGACTTTGGAAGCATTGGCCTTGGGGGCAGTTGACTTTATCCCTAAGCCTTCCGGGGCGATTTCATTAGACATTGAGAAGATCAAGGATGAACTGCTCACAAAGCTCAAGGCTGCGGCCTTGGCCAAGGTCCATCCCCTCAAGGCAAAGCCCCAGCCCATTAAGACCATCGGTATACCGCCGGTGAAAAAGCAGGCGGTATTCCCAAAGCCTTCGGACAGCACCTCTCCACGGATTATCGTGGCCATCGGGGCCTCCACCGGTGGTCCTCGGGCCTTGGAAGCGGTTCTGCGTCAATTCCCCAAGGATATGCCTGCGGCGGTCCTGGTGGTTCAGCATATGCCGGCAGGCTTCACCCGTTCCATGGCAGAGCGCCTGGATCAGCTGAGCAGCATCAAGGTAAAGGAAGCGGAGGAAGGAGAGCCAATTAGCCCGGGTGTCGCCTATGTCGCCCCTGGAGATTACCACATGGTGGTGGGAGCAGGGGGTGTTATTCATTTGGAACGGACGCCGCCGGTCAACTACGTACGGCCCTCCATCGATGTGACCTTCCTCAGTTTGCCGCCGGCCTACGCTGGCCAGACAGTGGGCGTGATCCTGACCGGTATGGGGAAAGACGGAGCGGCGGGGATGGCCAAGATCAAAGCCGCCGGGGGAGTGACCATTGTTCAGGATGAGAGCACTTCAGTGATTTACAGCATGCCCCGAGCCGTTGTGGAAAACGGCGATGCCGATTATATTCTGCCGCTGGACCGAATCGGTGATGCGGCAGTTCGAGCGGTTGCCACCTTGATGGAGCGAGGGCGGGAGGGAGGAGATGGAGCCAGTGGCCGCTGATTACGAAGCCTTTAAACGTAAACTAAAGGGTACCATCGGTCTTGATCTTAATTACTACAAACAGCAGCAGATGCAGCGGCGGATCAATCAATGGCTGCAGAGGGTTGGAGCTGCCAGTTACGATGAGTATATTAAAATGCTTCAAATAGACCCGGAGGAGCGGGAAAGGTTTACCGGGTACTTGACCATCAATACATCCCAGTTCTACCGTGACGTCAGTGTTTTCAAGGAGATCGAGGATAAGGTTTTGCCCAACCTAGTGCAGCGGTTTCGGCGGCTGCGGGTGTGGAGTGCCGGCTGCTCTACGGGGCCGGAGATCTACACCATTGCTATGCTCTTGGAGGAGCTGACTCCTGGTGTAAGGCATGCGCTTTTGGGGACGGATTTTGATGTGGAAGCCCTGGAGCAGGCAAGGGAAGCCGTGTACTCGGAAAACCTGTTGAACAGCCTGCCGGCCAAGTATAGAAAGAAATACTTTACCCAGGAAGGCCGCATGTGGCGCTTAAGTGAGCTTATCCGAGACCGGGTGCGCTTTAAGAGACACAACCTCTTGGAAGATCCCTTTGAGACCGGTTTCCACTTAATCCTTTGTCGCAATGTCTTTATCTATTTCACCCCGGAGGCCCAGGCGCGGCTGACCAAACAGTTCAGTGATTCCCTGGTTTCAGGGGGCTATTTTGTTGTGGGAAATGCCGAAAACCTGCTGGAGCCAGAGATGGCGGATCTCAAACGGGTATCCTACTGCATATACCAGCGGGTGTAAGGGACAGGGATGTGCCTCTTTATCCCACTTTCATCAACGAATCCCACTCTTTGTACCAGATAGATTAGCGGTGGAAAGCCAATCATCCTTTCTTTTCGGGGATCCTTGAAGTAACCCCTTGAATAATACCCTCGAAGACAACCCTTAATGGGTATTATCGGAAGGAGATAAGGGATAGTGAAAAAGGGCCTGATCTTATCTGGGCCCTTTCGTTATTGGTGTCGAGGTTAGCTGCTGGGTTCAGGTCCCCGGCGGCGGGCTGCACCGGGAAGCAGTCGAGCCTGGCTGATGGCGTTGATGATGAGATCGCTAATCACACCGGTAAAGAAACCGGTGACCAGGGCAGAGGCTGCTAGGATGGGGAAGTATACGAATATATTGAAGGTCTCAACTATCAGGCTGGCCATAAGGATCTGACCGACATTATGCAGGAAAGCTCCGCCGACGCTGATAGCGGCAATGCTAAACAAGACGTCTTTATATTTCATCAAAAAAGACATGGCCAAGAAGCTCAAAGTCCCTCCTGCCAGGCTAAAGAGGACACTGCTGGCACCTCCGCCCAGCAAAGCTCCCAGCAAGCTCCTCAAGACCATGACCAGAAAAGCATCTGCCCACGGCAGGATATTCAGGGCCACTAGAGTAATGATATTCGCCAAGCCCAGTTTTACACCCGGTGCCAGCTGCGGTATGGGCAGCATGCGCTCCACTGTGTGGAGCACCAGGGCCTGAGATACGAGAACACCGATCCAGGTTATGCGGCGGGTATTCATGTAGTTGCTCCTTTCGCACTAAAACGCTATACCGTCAATGCCGTCCTCTGCTGGGGGCGCATCTGCCTCGATGCGGATCACCAGGCGATTGGGCAGGCAGACAATGGACTGGTGGCCGCCGGATATCCATCCCTGCTTGACATCAACCTTATCTGGGCAGGAGGCCTCCGTCACGCGGATGCGGCCGGGCTCCACCCGGATAATATTGTATTCTCCCTCTGCATTTTCCACTCGAAACTCATAGGGTTTACTTACCTCTCCCAAGTTGATCCGGCGGATCTCCTTGCCGTCTTGGGTGATGACAGCCACAGCTCCCTCTTGGTCTAAGTCGCCAGCTGCAATCAGAGTGCCCATGACAAAGATGATGAGCAGTGCCCCATAAATGATTAAATCTCCAGGTCGAAAGTATCTGGAACTAGTCATGGAATTCAAACCCCTTGGCCAGCGACTTCACCTGACTTTTTAGGCCGCTGGTGAGATAGACTTTGCGATCATTGGTAATCAGCATGCTCTCTACACCCTCCAGTTCTTCCAAGAGGGCCAACCCTTTTTCAGCCCCCAGAAGAAACACGCTTGTAGATAGGGCATCAGCGGTGATGGAAGACGGGGAAATGATGCTGACGCTGGCCAGCCCCGTCTCAGCGGGATAGCCGGTCTCCGGGTTTAGAATGTGGTGATAGCGTTGGCCGTTTCTAATAAAAAACCTTTCGTAGGGTCCGGAGGTGACGATGGAGGTATCCCGCACTTCTAAAACAGTTACATGGGTACCCCGGTCGGAAAAGGGATCCTGAATGCCGATTCGCCAGGGTGAGCCATCGGGTTTGCCGCCGATGACATAGACGTTACCTCCGAAATTGAGCAAGGCGCTCTCTACACCCCGATTCCGCAAGAGCTTAGCCACACTATCTGCGGCATATCCTTTACCAATGGCGCCGAGATCTAAACCCATCCCGGGCTGGGGCAATCTCACCTTGCGGCTCTTGGGATCCAATTCTACCTTGCGGTAATCGATTAACCCTTGGGCCTTTTCTATGGCACCCGGGTCCGGTATCTGGGGATTGTCTGTGCCGATGCCCCATAGTTCCACCAGGGGAGTGATGGTCGGATCAAAAAGACCTCCGGTGAGATGGGCAAACCGCAGGGCAGTCTCAATGACATGAAAGGTATCGGCACTGACTTCAACCCACTCCCGGCCGGCCTGTTGGTTCACTTTATAAATATCGCTGCCCCTTAGGGTGCGGCTCATCAGCTTGTCCAGTTCATGTACCCGCTTAAAGGCAGCTTCCAAAGTCCTTCTAGATCCGAAAATGCGGATCTCAATGGAGGTGTCCATCATCACCCGGGTATCGGAAATGAGTTCTTTTGGCTGGGGACGAGTCAGCACCAGCCCTAAGGCGGCAGCAATGAAAAAGCCGATGACTATAGTCCAAATTAGCGTTCTTTGCTTCATTTCTCCCATCACCTATTCTGCAGCTGTTGGGTGCATATCAACTGGTAGATTGGGTGCACTCGTCCCTACCCAAGTGAGTATACCATACCCCGAGACTTGTATCCAGGCCTAACGGCAGGGATTGGGATCCATGTAGCGAATATGTGGGAAAGTAAGCCAGATGTGCTTTCTGCGGCTGGAAACTTCTGTGTCAAGGGATGCAAGGAAGGAGACAAGAAAGGCATGAGCCAGACCATTGTAGTCCTTAAAGGTGATCAGACCGGTCAGGAACTTTTGGAAGAAGCCCTGCGGGTTTTAGACCCCAAGGTGACAGGTTTAGATATTCGGTTTGAGTACTTCGATCTCAGCCTGGAATCCCGGCGCTGCACCAAGAACCAGGTGGTGTGGGAGGCAGCCCGGGCCATGATGGCGACAGGCTACGGCTTGAAGGCGGCGACCATTACCCCTGAAGGTAAGGACGATGTGGGCAGTCCCAATGCTATCCTGCGGGAGGCCCTGGATGCCAAAGTAATTGTGCGGTCAGGCCGGCGGCTGCCGGGGGTGAAGCCGGTGCTGGAGCTGGAGTTTCCCATCGCAGTGGTCCGCATGGCTGTAGGCGATGCCTATGGAGCTGAGGAGTGGCGGGAGGGGACCGGTGCCGAGGAGAAGGCCTACCGGACAGAGTGTATCTCCAGGGAGGTCTGCCGGTATGTTGCTGAGTATGCCTTTCGGCATGCCAGACTCCTGGGAGGCAAGGTGCTGGGAGGTCCAAAGTATACAGTAAGCCCCATCTATGAGGGTATGCTTAAAGAAGAGCTGGATGAGGCAGCAAGAAGGCATCCCGATGTGCCCTATGAACCACAGCTGATTGATACTACTTACGCTCTACTCTGCAAACCCCATCAAGAGCCTCTGGTTATACCCGCTCTCAATCGGGACGGAGACTGCCTATCTGACTTGGTGCTCCAGATGTTCGGGTCCATCGCGGGTGCCGAGTCTTTGGTCCTGGCCTTCAACGAGGATTTGTCTCCCAGGGTACTGATGGCTGAAGCTCCCCATGGAACTGCTCCGACCCTTGAGGGCAAGAACGAGGCCAATCCCTTGGCCATGATCCTGGCAGGTGCAGCCCTGCTCAAGGCCTTTCCCGAACCCGAGGCCCAGGAGGTGGGGCAGGCAGTGGAAAA
>JAAZHE010000244.1 GCA_012510855.1 Bacillota bacterium
CCGATGATCTCGCCGTATCCTTCCGGCGCTAGAAGATCGTCGCACAGAACCACCTCAGGCCGCTCGGGATCAGGCTTCATGTAAAAGGCCTTAACTTCCGCCGGATATCTTTCTACAAATACCGGCCGGTCGAATTTTTCAGCCAGGATGGTTTCGTCTCCGCCGCCAAAATCATCGCCCCACTTAATATCTACACCTTCCTGCTGGAGAATCTTGATGGCTTCATCGTAGGTAATCCGGGGAAATGGCTTGACGACGCCCTCGAGACGGGATATATCCCGCTCCAATACCTCCAATTCTGGCCTCCGACGCCCCAGCACCCTCTGGACGATGTAGCAAATCAGGTCTTCCTGCAGCCGCATATTATCCTCGTGGTCTGCATAGGCAACCTCTGGTTCTACCATCCAAAACTCCATCAAATGGCGGCGGGTCTTGGATTTTTCCGCCCGGAAAGTGGGGCCAAAACAGTAAACCTTGCCAAAGGCCACGGCCGCCGCTTCCATGTATAGCTGTCCGCTTTGGGTGAGATAGGCTTTTTCACCGAAATAATCGGTCTCAAATAGAGTAGTTGTTCCTTCACAGGCAGCAGGGGTCAGGAAAGGAGCATCGATCAGCAGAAAGCCTCGCTCATCGAAGAAATCCCGGATAGCCTTGACGATCTCACTTCTCACCCGCATAACAGCATGCTGCCTTCTCGAGCGCAGCCACAGATGCCGGTGGTCCATGAGAAACTCGATTCCATGTTCCTTGGGAGTGATGGGATACTCTTCAGCACGGTGAACCAACTCCAGATGGGTTAGAGTTAATTCATAACCCCCCGGAGCCCGTTCATCAGCTCTGACAATTCCCTTGACTATAATCGAAGACTCTTGGGTCAGCTCTTTAGCTACAGCGAAAACCTCAGGGGAGACTTCATTTTTCACCATGACTCCCTGCACAATACCGGTGCCGTCACGAACCAGGATGAACTGGATCTTGCCGCTAGAACGTTTGTTATATACCCAGCCTTTGATGGGTACTTCCTGTCCCTCATAGCGGCTGAGTTCTTCAATGTATACCTGTCCCAACTGTTGACCTCCTTTTAGCCCGGGGTTTGCACCCGAGCAGGCTTCTAATAAACCACCCCTAAAAGTCCCTTCCTGGAACCCATAGCTTGCTGCTTGCTTTACTCACCGTTGGTTCAGGCTCATCTCCTTGCGGCTGAGCTTGAGGCAGCTCCAGGCCGAGGGCCTCGGCGATGATTTCCCACACTTCCGCGATCATCTTGCCAAAGGCAAACTCCGCCTCAAACAAGTCCCGAATATAGGGATTAAAGGATACCAGCTCCATGGTCTGCCGCAGATCCTCAATCTCTGCCTCACTCGGCTGCTCTCCAGCGGCATATTTTTCCCGCAATCGCTTCTGCTTCTTCTCTACATCCTGGAGCATAATCTTGGCGGCCTCCCGCTGTTCCACTACTTCTCGGGCTTTCGTCAGCCGCTCATACTCCGGACTTTCCTTAATAGCCTTTGCCAACTCATGGGCCTTCCTCTTGACGGACATCGCAATCACTCCAATTACACATTGAATCGGAAACTGATGATGTCGCCATCTTTGACTATATATTCTTTCCCCTCAAGCCGACAAAGTCCCTTTTGCTTTGCCCGGTTCATGTTGCCGGCCTGCTTAAAATCTTCATAGCCGACAACCTCCGCTCGGATAAATCCCCTCTCTATATCTGAGTGGATTTTCCCAGCCGCTTGCCTAGCATTGGTCCCATCTTTAATGGTCCAAGCCCTGACTTCATCTTTTCCCACAGTAAAGTAAGAGATGAGGCCTAAATGCCGGTAGACTGTCCTTGCCAGGCGGGCAATGCCGGTTTCTTCAAGGCCCAAGTCCGCAAGAAATGGTGCCCGCTCCTCAGGGGCTAAGGTAGTAATTTCCTCTTCCAGCTTACCACAAATGGGAATTACAGGTATACCCCTAGCAGCCGCCCAGGCAGCTAGTTCCTCTTGCTCTTTATATGTGCCCGTTGTCAACTGCTCTTCATCCAGGTTAACCGCCAGTACCATCGGTATAGCGGTGTAAAAGGTATACTGCCGTAAAATAGCAGCCTCATCCTCGGTAAACTCAACCTGGGTCAGGGGCTGTTCGGCTTCTAGGTGGGCCCGGCATTTCTCCAGCAGCGCCAGGTCCTCTTTATTCTCTTTACCCTTCACCCTTCCCTTGGTGAGCCTTTCCAGCCGGGTTTCCAAAAGAGCCAAATCGGTGAGTACTAGCTCGCTCTGGAGTAAGTCAACATCCCGCATAACATCCACTTCGCCGAGTACATGGGGAACCGTTTCCGAATCAAAGGCCCGCACCACCTGGACCAA
>JAAZHE010000245.1 GCA_012510855.1 Bacillota bacterium
CAATATGGGAGGTTCCCAGATCTGGCTAGAGGTCGGAGAGCAGATGACAATGAAAGACATGCTCTATGCCATTGCAGTAGGCTCAGCAAATGATGCCGCGGTCGCTGTTGCTGAGTACTTATCGGGCTCTGAGGCCAATTTCGTCGCTGAGATGAACCGCAGGGCCCAAGAGCTGGGGATGAAGAATACGGTTTTCAGCAATGCCAGCGGCCTACCTCCCCGGACTTTGGGGATGGATGCAGAACACCACTCCTCCGCCTACGATTTGGCACTCCTGTCTCGCCACGCCGTGCGTGTTCCCCATTTGCTTGAGCTGGTATCGACCCCTGAGTATACCATGCGTCCCGACACCACGGGCAAACCTCATCTGTATACTCTCAATGAGCTGCTTGACCGAGTTCTACAATCCGGTAGGCGCTACGGATACCCTGGTTTAGATGGTATTAAGACCGGCATGACATCAGAGGCAGGGTTTTGTCTAGCGGCTACGGCCCAGCGAGACGGTATGCGCCTCATTTCAGTGGTTTTGGGTGCTCCCACCAAAGAGGCCCGCACGAAGGACACCGTGACCTTAATGGACTATGGCTTTCGCACCTATGAACCGGTGACCATTGCCCGACCCGGTGAACCTTTAGGCGAGGCAGTGGTCTCATGGGGTAAAGAAGAAAAGGTGTCTGTTAGTACTGTAGAGGAACTTACCGTCGGTGTCCCCCGGGGCAGTCAAGGAGAACTGACCCGGGAAATAGACTGGAAAAAAGAGCTGGTCGCGTCCTTACATAAAGGTGAAGTATTGGGTGACCTGGTAATAAAGCGTAACGGCACGGAAATCGCCAGAGTAGAGATAGTGGCTGACCATGATGTGGAAAGAGCCAATGTCTTGCAAATGCTGCTGAGGATGTCCAAACGGCTGCTGCAGAGCATCGTTCCAGGTAAGTAATTGCAGCAGATCCTTGTAGTGAGACCTTGGAGAACCACAGGTGCAACAGTCCTACACAGCAGTCAGCAGTCAATTGAAAAGAGGAGCCTCGTAGCTCCTCTTTTGCATGCTTACACTTCTTCTACAGGTCAATACTTGCCGTATTCCAACCCAACTTCAATGAAGATCCTATAGTTTTCCAAGATATGTTCATCCAGGACCGGCCAGTGTGTATGATCCGATGTGGGGCAGAATATGAAACCTCCTCCTGGCTTGCCCATCTGCATACTCTCTATGCACACCTGACGAAATCCGTCATGGCTAAGCATTTGAAAATCGCCCACCTCAATGTTACCTTCAAGGCACATTTTTCCTTTGGTACGTTCCTTAGCCTCAGAAAGCACGATATCTCCCATCGGGGGCGGCTCGATTGGATTCAAGCAGTCAACCCCCATTTCCATAAACAGCTCCAGTACCGGATCCATCCCTCCATGGCAATGCACCCAGACTAATCCGCCTTGATCGTGAATCACAGCAATGGTTGGTTTCTCGATGTCCACAACCATCTCCTTAAAGTCTCTGACGGACTGCAGGGGAGGAATGCATAGCTCAGGGCCGACGTATCCGAAGATCGGGCCTACACCTTGTTCCAGTAAGTACAAGACAAGGCTATGCCAACGTTCTGCCATGGCAGAAATGAATTCCTGGAGGAGCGGCCTTTCTTCTATACTCCAGATAGCGAATAACTCAGACCCAATCATGTCATTTACTACATATACGGGGTCAGACGGCAGACCAACCATTGGTATTGCTTTGTCTCCCAACTTGCGATCTAGCTCAAAGAACCACCTGACATCGGGTCGGGGAGGTATATAAGGGATGGATAGTACCTTTTTGACGTCTTGAGGTGTTTTTATGAAATGCTCTTTAATGTATCCAGGCTTTCTCGACAAGCTCTTGAGGAATACTGAGGTGAGTTCGCCCTCCGGGGTAGAGATTACGGTAACCTCTTCCACGAAATCCTCGTGGCGGGAAGGTCTAGTGAACTTGTGGATTTCAACAGTCCCTACTTCAGTTAAGGCAAAATCGACTGGTACGGGCCAGGTGATGATTTGATCACAGTGCTGCGCTGCCAACCTATGTAAAGGCCAGTATGAAGGATGAGCTACGCTCTCGGCAAATGTATCTACCCCCCATAACCTAATTGGAACTCTATCGGTTTCTTGGCACCTAAAGGCCCTCAATATCCGTTCTCTACTGCTAAGTTTACGCGCTGTCACTACCACCCATCCCCCCAACTGAGATACGTAGTCATAGCACGGGACTATGGACAAAGTCCCATGCTATGACCATTGTCAAACTAGCGGTTAGCTAAGACCTTGTTGATTTCCGCAATAAGAATGTCCAGGGATTCTTGAGGTGTGTTTTGACCGAAGACTACCCTTTCAATGGCCTCTGTATACAGGCGAACAAACTCAGCCCACCCAGGCCAAGATATTGGCCGGGCGTATTCCAGCGAGTCAAGAGCAATAGCCTGGTTAGGATTAGATCTTACTGTTGGATGGGTGAGCAGTGCTTTTCTCGAGACCAGGTCTCCTGCAACTTGGCAGAAGGTCAATTGAGCATGTTCAGATGCTAGATACTCAACCCACTTCTGAGCAGCGGGCTGTGGGGCTTTGTTGGTAATAAAATATTGCCAGTGAGTTCCTGTAGTGACTGGAACATCGCCTACGTTAACAGGTGGAGCAAGTGCTACTTTATACTCCAAGGCTGGATTAAAGAGTCTGAGGGTTCCCATGGAGACTGGGTGCGCCAAAGTCATGGCGGTTAACTCCAACGCGAAGGTGTTGTCCTGGTTCACATTAAATCACAACCGCCAACACATCCCCCCTAAGGCAACATAGTGGACAATAAAGGGACTAGAGAAGGTTGCGTCAATTTAATGGTATATGGGCACAACTCTGAGCTTATTTAAATTTAACTGATTCGTCGCTGATATGCGCTATTCCTTTCTCTAATCAGAAAACCTATAGTCTCTCTTGGTCTTGCCTCGATGGGGTAACAAATACAAATAGCCGCTTAGCAGGAATTTGTCAGACGTGCGTGAAAATACATTCAAAAGAGACCTACAGTTTGTTGCTGCAATCCTGATTGGATTAATTTATGGAGGGGCAGAGGGTGGATATCGAGATTAGGCAGATGGGAAAGGCACTGGTTGTATCCTTGGGCGGTGAGCTGGACCTAGCTACAGCCGCTGAAGTAAAGGAACGGGTAGACGCCGCCTTAGCACAAAACCCCAGGGTTCATCACTTAATCTGGGATCTAGAACATGTTGATTTTATCGACAGTTCAGGTCTAGGAGTTCTCTTGGGGCGATATAAACAGATTCAAGCACGGGCGGGGAAAGTGGTGGCGCTCAAGGCTGTGGATCCGGTGCGGCGAATGCTGAAAATGGCAGGGATGGAACGGATTATGCAGTTCGCCGACACTGAAGAACAAGCACTGGCTCAGATTGGGGGAAGATGATGATGGAGACTGTTGAGAACATGGTTGAGATGCGATTTCCCAGCAAGGCAGCCAACATCGGTTTTGCCCGAACCGCTGTCGCTCTCTTTGCGTCACTGCTGGAGTTTACCCTCGATGAACTTGATGAGATTAAGATTGCAGTATCAGAAGCGGTATCCAACGCCGTGATCCACGGCTACAAAGGGACAGAGGGCGAGATCACTATTACCTGCCGGTTGACCAGTAATCGGTTGGAAATCATCGTAAAAGACCAGGGGTGCGGTATAGCCGATGTAGAGCAGGCCTTGGAGCCGGCTTTTACCACGGAACCAGAAGAACGTATGGGTCTTGGTCTGGTCTTTGTACGGGAATACATGGACAAGCTGGTGATTGACTCAAAACCAGGTAGAGGGACCTCCGTGTTCATGACTAAGTCCCCAACTCAAGCCCAAGTGCATTCATAGGGAGAGAGCACTATGGAAGAGCCTTCAGGCAAAATCCAACTGCCTCCGGCTTCGAGTCTAACCTCCGAGGAATTGCAGAGTCTCTTGGCCCATGCAAAGGCAGGCAATGCTGTAGCCAGGGAGCAGCTGGTAGAGGCCAACTTGCGTCTAGCCATGTCTATTGCCCAGCGCTTCAGCGGCAGAGGAGAACTCGACGATTTGTTTCAGGTAGCCTGCATCGGACTTGTAAAGGCAATTGATAATTTCGACCTTTCCTACAATGTACAGTTCTCAACTTATGCAGTCCCCGTGATCCTAGGCGAAATCCGCCGTTTTCTCCGGGAAGATGGAACAATCAAGCTAGGCCGTACCTTGCGGGAGAAAGCCGCAGCTGTCATTAGGACACGGGACTGTCTAGAGCAGCAGTTTGGCAGGGCGCCAACACCAAAGGAAATCGGTGACGTGCTGGGGATGGAAAGAGAGGAAGTAGTTGAGGCCTTAGAGGCAGTGGCTCCGATCATGTCGATCCATGAAGTCATCCACGAAGACGGTGAGAGTAGCCTTCATTTGGAAGACAAGTTGGGAGTAGAGCCGGAGTCAGATATCTGGATAGAAAACTACGCGCTAAAGCAGGCCTGTGAAGAACTATCGCCGAGGGATCGGGCCATCGTTATCCTGCGTTTTGTACAAGAACGAACCCAGAGTGAAGTTGCGGAAATGCTGGGCATTTCCCAGGGACAGGTATCAAGACTGGAAAAACGCATTACCGGTTTACTGAGGGAGTCGCTAATGGAGTAGTTGTCCCTTCTCCTGTCCAGTGGTATGGCTGGCTGCTTTTGCCTAAAGGGTAGGCGCTGTCTAGGTAGAAATCTTATCTCAAGAATCGCCCGCCAGAAACTGCACTAAACGAACCAGGTTTTGCGGCTTAGATAACGCAGCAGCTCGCTGTAGGCAAAG
>JAAZHE010000028.1 GCA_012510855.1 Bacillota bacterium
CCCTTGGCTGTACGGATGCGGCCCCGCACCCTAGATGAGTTTGAAGGGCAGGAGAAGATCCTCGGTCCAGGAAGTTTTTTGCGCCGGGCCATCATCCGGGATCAGCTGCAGTCCTTGATTTTATACGGGCCTCCTGGAACCGGGAAGACTGCTCTGGCCTCGGTGATCGCCAATATGACTAAGTCATATTTCGTTCGGCTGAATGCGGTAATGGCAACTGTCAAGGATATCCGGACGGTAGTTGAAGAAGCCCAGGAGCGGCGCCGACTCTACGGCCAAGGAACAAAGCTGTTTCTAGATGAGATCCACCGCTTCAACAAAGCCCAGCAGGATGCCCTTCTGCCCTTTGTGGAGGAAGGGCTTTTAGTACTTATTGGGGCAACCACGGAAAACCCCTTTTTTACCATCAACAGAGCCCTCTTGTCCCGTTCCCGGGTGGTGCAGCTGGAACCGCTGTCGGTGGAAAGCATATTGCGGATTCTGGGGCGGGCGCTAACAGATGAAGCCCGGGGTTTGGGTAAATACCAAATTCGCATCAAGGAGGAGGATCTGGCTTACCTGGCGGAAGCAGCCGATGGTGACGCCAGGGTCGCCTTGAACAGCCTAGAGCTTGCTGTGCAGATGGCTGAACCGGATGCTGCGGGAGTGCGGACCATTGACCGGGATCTTCTTCAGGAAGTCCTGCAGACCAGGATTATCGGGTATGACCGGGCAGGGGATGCCCACTATGACATGGCCTCTTGCCTGATTAAAAGCATCAGGGGTTCAGACCCCCAGGCAGCTTTGTACTGGATGGCCAGAATGCTGATGGGCGGCGAGGATTTTCGCTTTATCGCCAGGCGCTTGGTAATAGCGGCCGCTGAAGATATTGGTCTAGCTGATCCCCAAGCACTGGTGGTGGCCAATGCAGCAGCTCAGGCAGCGGAACGGGTGGGGATGCCGGAGGCTAAGCTGATCCTAGCCCAGGCGGTTGTGTACTTAGCAACTGCTCCCAAGAGCAACTCTGCCTATGTAGGGATTGCCCGGGCCTATGAGATGGTGGAGAAGACTGGCAACCTGCCGCCCCCCAAGCATCTGCGGGATGCCCATTATGCCGGGGCAGAGGCTTTGGGTCACGGTATCGGGTATCTCTATCCCCATGATTTTCCCCATCACTGGGTAGAGCAGCAGTATTTGCCTGATGAAATTAAAGATGCCAAGTTCTACGAGCCTTCCGGCGAAGGGTTTGAGGAGAAGCTAAAGGAAAGGTGGCCTGCCTGCCGGGGGAGACAGGTACCTAGCGGCTCTGAGCCAAAATCATATCTAGGCCGAGGGAAATTGACCAAAACATGTTGACACCCCCTAAGCCTAGTGCTATTATGTGTTTGTAATTCCTAGTAAGTTGGTCGGAATTAACTAGGGGGTCGTAAGGCGTTGCGAATCTCTACCAAAGGCGGTTACGGAATTAGGGCTATGTACGAGCTAGCTATGGCCCACGGCCAAGGCCCGGTACCACTCAAGGTGGTAGCGGAGAAGCAGGCCCTCTCAGAGAATTACCTGGAGCAGCTGATGGGCACATTACGTAAGGCAGGGCTGGTCAGGGGCGTCCGAGGAGCCAGGGGCGGTTATGAACTGGCTCGGCCGCCGGAAGCCATCAGCGTGGGAGACGTGATCCGGGCCCTGGAAGGACCAATCGCACCGGTGAGTTGCGTTGAGCAAGATGGTGAGGCCGATTGCGAGCGCCATGCCTCTTGTCCTACCCGGGGCCTTTGGGAAAGGCTCCGGGACAGTATGATCGAAGTCTTAGATTCCACTAGCCTGGCCGATCTGTGCCGTGAAGCGCCGCAGGATGCAGCCCCAAAGGATTCCGGCAAGGGCCATTGTTGATACCAGGGGGTGTAGAAATGAGTCGGATATACTTAGACCATGCATCGACGACACCAATGCGCCCGGAGGTCTTGGAGGTAATGTTGCCCTTTCTCAAGGAGCAGTATGGCAACCCTTCCAGCATCTATGGTGAAGGCAGGGATGCCAGGAAGGCGCTGGACCAGGCCCGGGACAAGCTCGCCAAGGCCCTAGGAGCATCGCCCCGGGAAATCGTTTTCACATCAGGGGGTTCCGAGGCGGATAATTTCGCCATCAAAGGCGCAGCCTTCGCGCTGCGGGATCGTGGCAATCACATCATTACTTCGGCCATCGAACACCACGCGGTGTACAACACATGTCGGTATTTGGAAAAACATGGCTTTAGGATTACTGTGTTGCCAGTGGATTCCTACGGCCTTGAGGATCCGGCGGATGTAGAGGCCGCGTTAATCCCGGAGACCAATCTGGTATCTATCATGCACGCCAACAATGAGATCGGCACCATCCAACCCATTACCGAGATCAGTAAAACCCTTCGGGAACGGAAGGTTTTATTCCACACCGATGCAGTGCAGACTGTAGGCCACATCCCGGTTAACGTTCAAGAGTTGGGAGTGGATCTACTGAGCTTGTCTGCCCACAAATTTTACGGCCCCAAAGGTGTCGGCGCTCTCTATGTGCGCCGGGGGGTCAGACTGGATCCCTTGATTCACGGCGGTGCCCAGGAGCACAACCGGCGGGCAGGGACGGAGAATGTGGCTGGGATTGTGGGTATGGCCGAGGCCTTGGAATTGGCTGTGGAGGAAATGGACAAGGAAGCCCAGCGGCAGCGAGAGCTAAGGGATAGATTGATTAAGGGCATAATGGAGAGAATCCCCCACACACGGCTCAACGGGCATCCAACGAAGCGGCTGCCCGGTAATGTGAGCGTGTGTTTTGAGTTTATTGAGGGGGAATCACTCCTGCTCAACTTAGATATGCAGGGGATTGCTGCATCCAGTGGTTCCGCCTGTACGTCAGGTTCCCTGGAACCATCCCATGTGCTGCTGGCTTTGGGCTTGCCCCATGAGATTGCCCACGGGTCCCTGCGGGTGACCTTAGGAAGGGATACGACAGCCGCGGATATCGATGCTGTGATGGAGGTCTTGCCTGGAACTGTAGATAAGCTGCGGCAAAGGTCGCCCCTGTACGATGCGGATGCACTCCGCAAGGCACATTGATAGAAGATTTTGGGAGGGGGAGCTCAGAGCCATGTACAGCGAAAAGGTTATGGATCATTTTACCAATCCCCGTAATGTTGGGGAGATACCAGATGCCGACGGTGTCGGTGTTGAAGGAAATGCGGTCTGCGGGGACATAATGAAACTGTGGATCAAAGTTGAAGATGGCCGCATCGTCGATGCCCGTTTTAAGACTTTCGGCTGCGGTGCTGCTATAGCCACCAGCAGTATGATAACGGAGATGGTTAAGGGCAAGACCATAGAAGAGGCCCTGGAGATTACCAACACCGCCGTAGCTGAAGCCTTGGACGGCTTGCCACCGGTTAAGATGCACTGCTCCAATCTAGCAGCAGATGCCTTGCGGAAGGCTATCGACGATTATCTGGCTAAGCAAAAGGGTGCCGATGGCAGTAATGGCTAATTCCAACGGGAAACGGGTTATTGTCGCCATGAGCGGCGGTGTAGACAGCTCAGTGGCTGCGGCCTTGCTCAAGGAACAGGGCTATGATGTGATTGGCATTACCATGCAGATTTGGCAGCCAGATCAAGAAACCGCTGAAGGCGGCTGCTGTTCCCTGGCAGCTGTTGAAGATGCCCGGAGGGTAGCTGCCCAGCTAGATATTCCCTATTATGTGATCAATCTGCAGGAAGCCTTTGCCGAAGCGGTAATTGAGCCCTTTACCCGGGAGTACTTGGAGGGCAGGACCCCCAATCCTTGCATTTTGTGTAATCAGGAGATCAAGTTTGGCTCCCTGTGGCAGAAGGCTCAGCAGCTGGATGCAGACTATGTGGCCACCGGTCACTATGCCAGGATACAGTGGGACCAAAGGTCAGGTAGGTACCTTCTTCGGCGGGGAAGAGATGAAACGAAAGACCAGACCTATGCTCTCTATGGCATGACCCAAGAACAGCTGGCCCGTACACTCTTTCCCTTAGGAGAGTACCGCAAGACCCAAGTTAGAACAATGGCTGCCCAGCTTGGACTGGCGGTAGCCGCTAAGCCCGACAGCCAGGAGATCTGTTTTGTTCCCAACAACAATTACCGCCAGTTCCTCAGGGAGAATGCCCCTGAAAGCCGTCGGCCCGGGGACATCGTAGACTTGGAAGGTAATGTGTTGGGCCGCCATGAAGGCCTGGCCTTTTATACTATAGGTCAGCGGAAGGGCCTAGGAATCGCAAGCCCCGAGCCGCTGTATGTGGTGGAACTTGATCCGGAGAATAACCGCGTGGTAGTGGGTCGAAACAGCGATGTTTTCGCCGATGGGCTAGAGGCCGGGATGGTCAACTGGATTGCCATACCGGGTCTAGAAGATGAGTTAGAGGTCGAGGCCAAGATCCGGTACAATTACCGTCCGGCTCCGGCGGTGATTCGACCTGGAGAAAGGGGCAAGGTGATCACTGTTTTTCGTGAGCCCCAGCGGGCGGTAACCCCTGGTCAGGCGGTTGTTTGGTATCAGGGAGATGTGGTGGTAGGCGGGGGAGTTATCCAGAGCAGAGTGTCTTTTTCTGCCTAGGTATGCAGTTGTTCCTTCTATGGGCCGCCGTTAAATCGGACATACTACCTTTGGGCAGTCAAGCAAGGCCCCATTGGTCTACGGTGCTTGCACTGCAGCGTCAGCTTCAGGGCAGCCTGCCCACAAGGAGGAGAATATGATGAATTCTCGCTTTTTCAAGGGTCTGATTTACGGTGGGCTCATCGGTGCTGCCGTGGGCGCCTACTGGATGCTCAACACCGACAGCGCCACCGAAAGGATGCTCATGGAAAAGGACCGCCAGATCCGGCAGTCAGCCCGGCGCACTATCACAGCTCTCAGGGATAGAGCCCACAGAATGGGTTCTACTTGGCAGTCGGGCAGGGGAATGGTCAGGACCGGCTGGCATTCTGTGAAGGATTAACAAGGCGGTATGCTGCATCTTAGGTACGTCTTGTACGGGATGGGGCTGGCTTTAGGCTTGGTTTTCCTGTACGCCGTGAGGGGGATAATACCTCCCTTTATCTTAGGGGCGGCAATAGCCTATCTGGCCAACCCCCTGGTAAGAAAGCTGGAAGAACGTCAAGTACCCCGGTCGGCCGCGATTGTCTTGGTCTATCTGGGGTTTGCTGTCGTGGTCAGTGTTTTGTTCTATGCCTTTGTTCCCAGCTTGATTGCTGAGCTCAATCAAGTGTTAGCCCGTCTGCCAAGAGAGACCAACAAGATCGAGGATCTTACCCGGGGTGCCGTCGGCGATCTCAAGCGGCTGCCTTTGCCGGTTAACCTGCAGGAAGCCATCAATAATATGATCCAGCGATCGGAACAGCTGATTCAGCAATTTGCCAGGCAGCTGGTGGATTTTCTGGTGGGGATCTTCTCTAAACTCGTCTGGTTTTCACTGGCGCCGGTTTTGGCCTATTACATTCTCTTAGATTGGGATGCCATCGGCCAGCGTTGGCTAGCGGCGGTTCCCGAGTCTTTCCGGCCGGCCTTTGTCTTGCTGGTCCAGGAGATCGACGGCGTACTGACCGGCTTTGTCCTCGGCCGGTTGATCATCTCCCTTGTGGTAGGGGCACTGATTACCATCGGCTTGGTTTTGCTGGATGTCCAGTTTGCTGTCCTGCTCGGCCTGATCGCCGGCATTTTTGATCTGATCCCTTACCTTGGGCCCATCCTCGGGGGGATCCCAGCGGTGATGCTGGCTTTTTTGAAGTCGCCCTGGAAAGCCCTCTGGGTTGCTTTTCTCTTTGCTGCTGTCAATCAATTGGAGGCAGTGATCCTCTCACCGAGGATTCTCGGGGTCAGGGTCGGGCTGCACCCTGTTGTAACCATCTTCGCCTTGATGGCGGGAGGCAACTTGTTCGGAGTCGGTGGCATTTTGCTGGCTGTCCCGGCGGCTGCCACCCTCAGGGTGGTCCTTGCCTTTATCGGCCGCGTGTTAAGGGTTTGCGGTTGACAAAAGGACGCTGCTTTAGTTATGATAATCCTGTAAATAATGGGCACTATCGCCAATAGGGCGGTAGGCCCTGGTTTTAAGGCGAGTCTGCTCACTGTGCAGGGCACAGGGCATAAGGGAGGGAGCGGGCGGCTTTTTTTGTTATCTAGCTGAAGACACCGCCCATGACTGATGAAATACATGAGTGCAAATCAACTGCGGGAAACGTTTTTGCAGTTTTTCGAAAGCAAGGGCCATAAGCGGCTGCCCAGCGCATCGCTGATCCCCCATGGGGATCCGACCCTGCTGTTGACAGGGGCCGGGATGGTACCCTTTAAGCCGTATTTTTTGGGTAAGGAGAAGCCGCCGTCTACGAGAATTACCACCTGCCAGCGCTGCTTGCGTACGGCAGATATCGATAACGTTGGCAAGACCGACCGCCATGGGACCTTCTTCGAAATGCTGGGGAATTTCTCCTTCGGCGACTATTTTAAGCGGGAAGCTATCCATTGGGCTTGGGAGTTTACCACTAAGCATCTGGAACTGCCCGTTGACCGCTTGTGGGTAACCATCTATTTGGATGATGATGAGGCTTTCCAGATCTGGAATGAGGAGATCGGTGTTCCCGCGGACCGCATCGTGCGGTTAGGGCGGGAAGATAATTTCTGGGAGATTGGGGTTGGACCCTGCGGTCCCTGCTCTGAGCTTCATATTGACCGCGGTCCCGAATACGGTTGCGGTTCCCCAGAATGCAAGCCTGGTTGTGACTGCGACCGGTTCCTGGAGTTTTGGAATCTGGTATTTATCCAGTACCATCAGGATGAGGCCGGCAATCTCATTCCCCTGGAACAGACTGGGATTGATACAGGCATGGGACTAGACCGGGCTGCTGCTATCCTCCAGGGTGTAGATAGCATCTTTCAGACCGATACGCTCCGGTCGGTCATGGAGGCAGTCTCGAGACTTGCTGAAGTCGGCAGCGGCGAGTCCAGGGACTCCCAGGTGGCGCTTCGACTAATTGCCGATCATGCCCGGAGCGTGACTTTTCTGGTGTCAGATGGCGTATTGCCCAGCAATGAGGGCCGGGGATATGTCTTGAGGCGCCTGCTCAGGCGGGCGGTCCGCTACGGCCGGCTGTTGGGCATCAAGGATATTTTCCTTCCCCAGGTAGCCGAGGCGGTGATGGCTGCTATGGGAGAGGCCTATCCGGAACTCATCCAGCGTCGGGATTATATCCTGGAGGTTATCCGCACCGAAGAAGAGAGATTCCAGGCGACATTAGATCAAGGTCTCAGGATACTTAGGGACTTTGTGGAGGACCTCAAGGAGCGAAATGAGAACCACCTGTCAGGTGAAGATGCCTTCCGCCTATATGATACCTACGGCTTTCCTCTAGAGCTCACCAAGGAGATCTTGTCGGAAGAGGGCATGGAGGTTGACGAGGTAGAATTTGCCCAGCTGATGGAGGAGCAACGGCAGCGGGCCAGAGCTGCCCGGGGACAGACAGGCTATCTGGGCAGTGAAGATGACAGCATCTACGTTCAGCTAGCTAAGAAGTATACCAGTCAATTTGTCGGGTATGACCGGCTTGAGGTAGAGACCGAGATCCTAGCCTTGCTGGTTGACGGACAGGTCACCGATCGGGTAGAGATGGGGCAAGAGGTGGAGCTGATTCTTGCCGTAACGCCCTTTTATGCCGAGGGCGGCGGTCAGATCGCCGATACCGGTACGATTACCGGCGGTCAGGGAGCCGTTGAGGTCGCGGCAGTTGAGCGTCCGGTGGAGAATCTCATCGTCCACAAGGGTCGGGTAACCTCGGGACTGATCCGGACTGGAGATACTGTGATGGCCACTGTCTATCAGCGCAATCGGCAGGGGGCTGCCTGTCATCATACGGCGACCCATTTGCTCCATAAAGCCCTAAGAGAGGTTCTGGGTGAACATGTCAATCAGGCAGGTTCTCTAGTTGAACCGGATCGCCTCCGCTTTGACTTTACCCACCTCAGTGCTTTAACTAGAGAAGAACTGGACCGGGTGGAAAAACTGGTAAACGATCGGATCCGGGAGAACATGGAAGTTACAGTGGCAGAAATGAGCCTCGATGAGGCCCGGGCCGATGGTGCCATCGCTCTATTTGACGAAAAGTACGAAGATCGGGTGCGGGTCATCAGCGTCGGAGACTACAGTAAAGAGCTATGCGGTGGTACCCATGTGCGCCGCACGGGAGAGCTGGGGTTGTTCAAGATTGTCAGTGAAGGCGCTGTGGCTGCTGGGGTGCGGCGGATCGAAGCTTTGACCGGCAAAGCCGCAGTCAAGTATGTTGCGGTTCAAGAGGCACTACTCCGGGAGGCTGCCGAGAAGCTGCAGACCACCGTCTTTGATCTGCCGGAGCGAATAGACAAACTCCTGCAGGAGAATCGGGAGCTTGTCCGGGAAGTCGAGCGGTTGAAAGCAAGACTTGCTGCCGCCCAGAGCGGTGAGCTGCTGCAGCGGGTGGAGGAAATAGCAGGTCTCAAGGTGCTGGCGGCTAAGGTGGAAGGTTTGGATGCTGCCGCCCTCAGAACCTTAGGTGATCGCTTGCGAGAGAAGCTGGGAAGCGGAGTCATACTCCTGGGTTCTGCCTTTGGCGATAAGGCTCTGTTTCTAGCTATGGTTACTCCAGATATTGTCAAGGAGGGTATCAAGGCCGGAGATATAGTCAAGGTAGCCGCCCAAGCCGCCGGCGGCGGCGGTGGCGGCAGGCCCGATATGGCCCAGGCCGGCGGCAGGGAACCAGCCAAGATCGATGCTGCATTAGAGCTGGCGGTAGAAAGCATCAAGAAGCAGCTGGCAGCAGTCTAGAAAGGCCTTTTGATCGATTCGCGGGGCGTATAACGTCCCGCTTGTTTTTTTGTGATGGGCAGGAAAGTTAGGGCAATTCCAGAATATGCAAGGTGAGGTGGATAGACCAGGGGGTGTTGATGTGGATAAACTCCGGGACGAAACGACCCTATACAACTATGGATCTTCTCGCTCCCGGGCGGCCATGGTGCTCACACGGGTTTTTTCCGCCCTGGAAGAAAGAGGGTATGATCCTGTCGCCCAATTGGTAGGCTATCTAATGTCTGGGGACCCCACATACATCACATCTCACCGAGAAGCCCGGACGCTGATCCGCACTGTGGAGAGGGATGAGCTTCTTTCTGAATTAGTGGAAAGCTACATGGAGCGAGCGGGAATCCACACCCGGACGGGGTGAGGTTAGCCGCAAGCAACGACCCCACGCTGTCAGGAGGGGGTGGCCAAACTGGGCTTTGAAGAAAGACCAGTCTATCGACTGGAGCCTGCCGATGAACTTCAGAATCTACTGGCAGCCTTGCGCACGTCACAAGATCCTCTGGCCGTTTTCGTCGATCATGTTCAGTGTTCTGTACTCAAGAATCCAGTCAATCTAAGGCTTCTCCAGCAGTATGCCGATGATCTGCAGCGTCGGGTGGTGATCATCAGCGGTGATCCCGTTGTCAAGGCGCTGGTAGAGGAGGCCGGAATCGATTGTTATCCCGATGAGGAGCAGCTTTATAAAGCTCTAGGACTGCTTCCCGAGGGAGAAGCGGTCTCCGGGGAAGATCAAGGCAAAGGCGGAACCCGGGATTTATTACCTGTGTCGACCCTCAACAGGCAGTTTGGTGCCCAGCGGCTAGCGGTTCTGGTCATGGCTGCTTTGGCCATTGGACTTTTGTATTATCTATATGTCCCTAAGGTCAAGGTTGTAGTGACCCCTGAGATCTTAGTGTATCGTCAGGGCTTTGAGTTTATCGGGGTAGAAAAGGGGAAAGCGGATACTGGTGGTCAGCCTGTGCTGCCCCTATATCCCGTCAGTGCGGTGATTGAGACGGAGGCGGTGGTGTCAGCTACCGGTAGTCAAACCCTCGGGACCGCCCCTGCCCGGGGGACGGTTGTGTTTATCAACGAAGGAGATGAGCCGGTGGAGGTTCCCAAGGGAACCCGGGTGACAACCGGTGAGGGGGTGTTTTTTGAGACCGATGCCCCGGTGGTGGTGCCGGGCCGCAGCGTCGAGTACTTTCTCGATGTGGCCGCGGGAGTCCGGGCGGGACAAAAGGAAGTAACCATTACGGCGGTGGAGCCCGGCGAACAGGGAAACGTGGCAGCCGGCCGGGTGCGGTTTTTTGCCGATAGCGCCTGGGAAGAGCGGCTTGCGGTGCGGAATCCCGAGCCCCTGAGGGGTGGTGCCAGTGTGCAGCAAACCCAGGTAACGGAAGGAGATATTGAGCGGGCTGCGGCTGCCTGTAGAAGGCAAGCCTCCCTTAAAGCAGCGGAAATCCTTCAGGCTGAGGCCGATGAGCAGGGAACAGTTCTTATCTTAGAGTCGGTGGAGCAGCAGGAAGAAAGCACCCAACCGGATGTCCAGGTGGGCGAAGAGGCTGAAGCGGTGAAAGTGAAGGCCCGCTTCCGGGCCCTAGGGCAGTCTTTCCGCCGCCAGGACCTGGGGGAGCTGTTGCGGCATGAGATAGAGGCGCGGCTGCCGGAGGATTTAGTGCTGTTTCAGCCCAAGTTTGAAATAGAACAGTTGTCGGCATCCGCGGGAGATGGTAATATTGTTCTGACTGGAGAAGTTGCAGTGCCGGTTCATAGGAGACTGCCGGAGGCGCAGCTTGCAGCACTCTTTGCAGGCCTTGAGCGATGGGAAGTAGATGAAATGGCCAAGGCCTTGGATGCGGCCTCCATTATCATTGAACCTGCGGATGTCGGACCTTTGCCGAGAGTTGCCCATTGGATTAGAGTTGTGGTTACACCGCCGGAGGTGGTCACCACCAGCGGTGAGCGGTGATGGGCCGGTGAAAGGAGTAGCGAATTGGAGTATAGGTCATTGGGCGCCACGGGTATCCGGGTTTCCAGGTTATGCCTAGGCGCCCTTACTATTAGTCCACTGCAGCGGAACCTGCCTGTAGAGGCGGGGGCGAAGGTGATCCTCAGAGCACTAGAGCTGGGGGTGAATTTTATCGACACCAGCCAGTTTTACAGGGCATACCCGCCCATTGCCCGGGCGCTGCAGTTGTATTCAGGTCGTGATGAGGTTATTATAGCTACCAAGAGCTATGCCCACGATGCTTCCGGTATGCAGAAAGCCTTAGAAGAGGCCTTGCGGGAGCTGAGGAGAGATTACATCGATATCTTTCTCCTCCATGAACAGGAAAGCATGCTCACCATTCGGGGACACTGGGGGGCTGTAGAATACTTGCTCAAGGCCAAAGAAAAGGGACTAGTGCGGGCGGTGGGAATCTCCACCCATTATATCCAGGGCGTGAGGGCCGCTGCACTGGTTCCTGAATTTGATTTGATCAGCCCCCTCATCAACTGCACCGGTGTGGGTATAGCTGATGGTACCAGAGATGAAATGGAGGAGGCCATTCAGTTTGCCCGCCAGTGCGGCAAGGGAATATATGCCATGAAGGCTTTAGGTGGGGGACACCTCCTTGACAGGCTAGATGAAGCCTTTGCCTATCTGCTGCAAATGGAGGAGCTGGCCGCCATTGCAGTGGGTATGAGAAACCAGGCAGAGGTGGAAATGAATGTGTGTCTGTTTGAAGGGCGAAGGGTGCCCGATGCGGTGCGGATGGCAGCAGCAGCGGTACCCAGGCGCCTTCATGTAGAGGATTGGTGCATTGCCTGTGGCAAGTGTGTCGAAATCTGCTCATCAAGAGCTATGGCTTTAGTAAACGGCAAAGCTAAGGCAGATTCCTCCCGCTGTGCTCTGTGCGGGTACTGTGGGGCCCACTGCCCGGAGTTTGCCATTAAGGTGATATAAATGCGCATCATGGGTTTAGATATTGGCACGAAGACTATAGGTGTAGCGGTCAGTGACCCCCTAGGGCTTACCGCCCAAGGGGTAACGGTGATCCGCCGCAGCGTCTGGGATAGAGATGTCCAGGCCCTTCAGGAGTTGGCGAAGAAGTACGGAGTGGAGCAGGTAGTAATCGGTCTTCCCCGCCGGAGTACGGGGGAGCTGGGCCCGGAAGCGGTAAGAATGCAGGCGGAAGGGGACAAGATAGAAAAGATCTTGGGCTTACCGGTTGTTTATTGGGATGAGTGGTTTACAACAGTCTCCGCCGAGCAGATACTGTTGGAGGCCGATGTGAGCAGGAAGCGCCGCCGCCAGATAGTTGACCAGATAGCCGCGGTGATTATCCTGCAGAACTATCTCGACAGCCTGGCGAGCCAAAGGCGCTGCTGGACAGATTGGGGGGAGGAGTAGGCTAGATTACAGGGGTATAGGCCGTATCCGAGACACTGACGTTCTAAATCAGGTGAGGGCCGCCAAGGCCGCATAGAGAGGGGGCAAGGCGGAGAGATACCGCCGCTGTTGTGGATGATAATATTATCACTTTAGTAGATGAAGCTGGAGAAGAACACGAATTCATCCTGCTAGAAATGGTGGAAATCGAAGAAGGAGTCTACGCGGTGCTGCTTCCCCAAGCAGACCCAGAGGATGGAGTGGTAGTCCTGAGGGTTGAAAAAGACAGCGATGGTCAGGATATATTGGTCTCTATCGACGATGACGAGTTTGAGAAGGTACGGGAAATCCTCGAAGCTCTCGATGATTGATGCCCAGAGATCTGAGGGGCATCGGCTTTGCCAAATGGTTATTTGGAGCTTATAATATGGGGGGATAGCTGAACTTCTCAATGTGGAGGTAGATGATGAGCAGACTGGAAGGACGCTTTCGGCCTGCCTGGATGACGACACAGACTTTGACCGGCCTTTGGCAGTCGGGTTTGCATATACTCGGTCGCCTTTTCTGCTTAGGTTTGGTCTTGAGTCTGGTGGCGGCTGTAGCCGCCAGCCGGGCGATTTTGCCGCCGGAAAATGCAAAACTGGCCGCTGCATCCATCATTCACATCTCACCGGGTGCTTCCGGGAAAGATATCGCGGAACTGTTAAATCAAAGGGGCATCATCCGCAGCCAGACTGCCTTTAATGTGGCAGTTCGGATCTTAGGACTCGAGCAGAACTTGAAGGCTGGGGATTATCAATTGAGTCCGGGTATGAACCTATTGAAGGTGATGGAGCAGCTGGAGGCAGGACAGGTGGCTACGGTAAGAGTCACCATCCCCGAGGGACTAACTCTTGACGCCATTGCCAATCGGTTGGCGGCCCAGGGGCTGGTGGACAAAGAACGCTTTCTTACCTTAGCTAGGGATGATAGCCTTATCTACGGGGACAATCCCCCTATTGAAAAGCCGACCCGGAGCCTAGAAGGTTATTTGTTCCCTGATACCTATTTTTTCGTCCGCAATCAGCCAGAGGAAGAGATTATTAAGCGGATGGTCCATCGGTTTGTTGAGGTGGTGGAGCCGCTCAAGGAGACGGCCGCGCTGCCGGCAGGTTTTACCTGGCATGATATTATTACCTTGGCATCGATTATTGAAAAAGAAGTCATGGTTCCCTGGGAGGCTCCCCTGGTTTCTGCTGTGTTCTGGAATCGGCTGCGGATTGACATGCCGCTTCAGTCGGATCCCACAGTGCAGTTTGTTCTGGAGGAACCGAGGAAGCTGTACTATTCGGACCTGGCCACAGATTCACCCTATAATACCTATAGATACAAAGGGCTCCCGCCGGGACCTATCGCTTCGCCGGGGCTGAACTCAATTAAGGCAGCTCTGGAACCGGCGGAGGTTGATTATCTCTATTTTGTGGCCAAGGGCGACGGTACCCATGCCTTTAGCCGGACCTTTCAGCAGCATAGGCAGGCCCGGGCCCGCTACGGGTACTAGGACCCGGTGGGATCCGGGATAGTAGAGGGTGATAGATTGACAAAGAAGATGGAGCTGTTGGCTCCTGCAGGGAATCGGGAAAAAGCAGAAGTTGCCATAGCCTACGGTGCCGATGCCGTCTATGTCGGAGGGAAGGAATACAGCCTCAGGGCTGGAGCTGGCAATTTCTCGCTGCCGGAGCTGGAGAGCTTGGTTGACTACGCCCACAGGGCGGGAGTCCGGGTGTATGTAGCCGTAAACAGCCTGCTCCACAATGAGGACTTAGTAGGCCTTGAAGGGTATTTAGCTGCCTTGGAGGAGATGGGTGCCGATGCTGTAATTTTCTCCGATCCGGCGGTCTATGTGGCTGCCAAGAAGGCGGCTCCCGGATTGGAACTCCATTTCTCTACCCAGGGCAGTCTAACTAACTGGCAGGCTATTCGGTTTTGGGAACAAATGGGCGTCAGGCGGGTGATCCTGGCCCGGGAACTGTCTCTAGACGAGATCAGGGAGGTCCGCTGCCGGGTTAATCTGGAGCTGGAGGTTTTCGTTCACGGAGCTATGTGCATCTCCTATTCAGGTAGGTGCCTTCTGTCCAACTATCTAACCGGAAGGGATGCCAATAGGGGAGATTGTGCCCAAAGCTGCCGCTGGCGCTATGCTCTAGTGGAAGAAAAACGGCCGGGGCAGTACTTTCCCATTCTTGAAGATGAACGGGGAAGCTACATCCTTAATTCCAAGGACCTGAACATGCTTCCCTATTTACCGGAGCTTGCGGCCGCGGGTGTTGACAGCTTAAAAATCGAAGGGCGGATGAAAAGCGTCTATTATGTCGCTACTGTGGTTTGGGCTTACCGTCAGGCTCTAGATGCCTATCACGCTGACCCGGACGGCTTTTCCGCGAAGCGTGAGTGGCTGGAGGAATTAGACAAGATTAGCCACCGCCCCTACACCACCGGCTTTTATTTCGGCCCCCCGGGGCCCGATGCCCAGTCCTATGAATCCGGAGGCTATGTCCGCACTTATGACTTTGTCGGGCTGGTAGAGGGGACTCAAGGTACAGTCAGCCGGATTGCAGTGCGAAATCGAATTAGCCTGGGGGAAAGGCTTGAACTTGTCAGGCCTAAGCAGTCCCCGGTTGAGTTTACATTGGAAAAAATGCTGGATGAAGAGGGACACCCCGTGGATGAGAGTCATGCCAATCGGACGGTTTTCATTGAGCTGCCGGTGGAAGCCCACCGGTATTCACTCCTTCGCCGCCGGTCGAGGGGGTAATAACCGGGACATGGGACAGGCACGAATCCCAAGAGGCCACATAGAATAGGAAAGACTCCAAAATTCGGTTGGGGGTGGCCTCACATTGATTTCGCTGCTCACGGCGATAGTTGGCTTGTTCCTGCAGGGGCTCACGTTTCTCATCTCCTATGTAACCAACAGCAATGCCTTTCCAATGCCGCTGTCGGAGAAGGAAGAGGCAGAGCTTTTGGCCAGACTCCAAAATGGAGATAGGGAGGCCCGCAACATCCTGGTAGAGCGGAACCTCCGGTTGGTGGCACATATCGTCAAGAAGTTCGAGAACACTGGGGAAGAAACCGATGATTTGATTTCCATCGGCACTATCGGACTCATCAAGGCCATTAATACCTTTGATATAACCCAGAAAACCAGGCTGGCAACCTATGCTGCCCGCTGTATCGAAAATGAAATCCTTATGCATCTGAGGTCAACCAAGAAGAGCCGCGGCGATGTACTGCTCTATGATGCCATCGGTGCAGATAAAGAAGGTAATGAGATCACCTTGATTGACATCTTGGGGACCGATCCCGATGAGGTTTTGGAGCGGGTTGAGCTTTCAGTAGAACAGGAGCGGCTGCGGGAGATGCTTACAGGCCTCGGCCCACGGGAGAAGAAGGTGTTGGAACTGAGGTACGGGTTGAAGGATGGGATTCGCAAGACTCAGCGGGAGATCTCCCGGAAGCTGGGCATTTCCCGTTCCTATGTTTCCCGCATTGAAAAACGGGCCATCACCAAGCTGCAGCAAGAGATGCTGTCGGAGCAGGTACGAAGCTAACAAGCCCTGGGGCTTGTGCCTCGGGATCCCCGCATAGGAGATTAAGCGGCGAAATCCTAAGTTGGATGGGTAACAAGCCGCTGCAGGTCAGTCAGGGACTTACGGGAGGCATAACAGTTTCATGATCAGGATTTTCTGTCCCGACGAGTGTCTCGGGTCTTTGCTTGATGTAGATCTGGACGAGCTTTGGCAAAAAGGCTATCGCGGCATCATTTTGGATATTGACAATACCCTCCTACCCTGGGCCGGTGATACCCTTGATCAAGACACCATCACTTGGGTAAAACGGGCCAGAGAAATGGGTTTTCGCCTCTGCTTAACATCCAATGCCTTAAAGGATAGGGTGGAGAGAATCGCTGCCGCCTTGGATGTTCCGGCCGTAGCCAGTGCAGTTAAGCCTCGCAAGAAGCCTTTCCGCCAGGCTCTAAGGCTGTTGAGAGCTCAGCCCCGGGAGACGGTAGTTATTGGTGACCAAATGTTCACCGATATCCTGGGGGGTAATCGCATGGCCTTGTACACCATCCTCATTGATCCAGTGGCTACAGAAGAACTCAAGGCAACCAAGATGATGCGCCGAATTGAACGGCGGATTATACGGCGGCTAAGCCGGAAAGGCTATATTAGTGAGAGCGCGGCCAGACGAAGGTTAGCCAAGTCAAAGGATAGGTAGGATAGAGTCTTCCGGTAGGTCCGGCCAAGGTCGGGTTCTACCGGATTTTTGCTATTTAGGACGCAGAAACGGTGCTGCAATTGGGGTCAGCGGCAAGGCCTTGTAACCTAGCTTTCAAGGGAGAGATGAAGAAAATGGAGGAGAAACCCCAACTGCTAGCGAACCAAGAGTGAATATGGGCGAAAAGGTTCTTAGTCTCTAGAGGAGGGAGCCATTTGCAGATAGATAGGGATACATTGGCTGCAGTCCTGGCAATCGCCGGTCGGGCAGGCAGCGATTATGCAGATATATTTATCGAGGAGGCCTACACTGCACAGATTTTTTGTGAACAGGATCGCATCGAAAGGGTAACCGCTGGAATCGATGCTGGAGCAGGGATTCGGGTAATCGTAGGGGAGACTACCGCCTATGCTTACACCAATGACTTATCACTGGACGGCCTTAAAGAGGCTGCCAGGATTGCCGCTGCGGCTGCCAGGGAACAGGAGGGCGAAGTGATCATCGATCTTCGGCGCCGTCACCCCTCCTTCCAATTACCTATTGCCATCCCGCCGGAAACGGTAGCCATTGCCAAAAAGGTGGAAGTGGTGGAGAGAGCCAACCGGGCCGCCAGGGGAGCTGACCCAAAGGTGAGACAGGTGACGGTCTCCTACCGGGATATTTCCCAGAGGGTAATCATCGCCAACACTACCGGTAGCTGGGTGGAGGATGAACGGATCCGCACCAACCTCTCGGTCAATGTTATCGCCATGGAGGATAGCAAGATTCAAACAGGCTATGAGTCTTGTGGTGGGGTAATCGGCTTCGAGCTTTTCCAGCAAGAGAATCCCGAAGAGCTGGCCCTCAGAGCAGCTCGCCGGGCTGTACGGATGCTGGGAGCAAGACCTGCGCCAGCGGGAAGGATGCCGGTGGTGATTGCCGGTGAGGCCGGAGGGACTATGGTCCACGAGGCATGCGGCCACGGACTGGAGGCCGACCTTGTGCAGAAGGGGATCTCGGTTTACGCCGGCAAGCTGGGCGAGCAGGTTGCATCACCCTTGGTCACCGTGGTGGATGATGCGACACTTCCGGGGAAGTTCGGCAGCTATCGCTTTGATGATGAGGGGAACGAGGGTCAGCGGACAGTCCTCATCGAGAACGGCATACTGGTGGGGTACATGTACGATCACTTGACTGCCAGAAAAGACAATGTCGCCTCTACCGGAAACGGCCGGCGGGAATCTTACCAGCACAAGCCCATCCCCAGGATGACCAACACCCTAATTCTCCCCGGCCAAGATGATCCCAAGGATATAATCCGGGACACAGAGCGGGGGCTGTTTGTCACCCGTATGGGAGGCGGCCAGGTGAATACAGCCAATGGAGACTTTGTGTTTGAAGTCTCTGATGGATACTTGATCAGCGGTGGGGAGATCGGAGAGCCTGTTCGGGGAGCAACACTTACCGGCAATGGTCCCAAGGCCCTTGCCATGATCGACCGCGTTGGCCAAGATCTGGGCTTTGCCATTGGTATGTGCGGCAAAGACGGGCAGGGAGCTCCGGTCAGTGATGCTCAGCCCACCATTCGGATTCCGGAACTAGTGGTTGGAGGCATCATGGAGGAGGACCAGTGATGACACTAGAAATGCAGGATCTAGCCCGTTCGGTACTGAGACTTGCCGAAAGCTCCCAGCAGGAGGTAGAGGTCTACGCTGTCAAGCAGCGGTCCCTGCGGGTGGAAGTCACCGATGGTAAGGTGGAGACTCTTAGGGAAGCAAGTCAGACCGGTGTCGGGATTAGGGTAATAGATCGGGGTAGGCTGGGCATGGCCTTTACCACCCGCCTGGACCGAGAAAGCTTGAAGGATGCTGTTCAGTTGGCGGCGGCCAATGCCCGGAGTTCTGCGGCCGATGAGTTCAATAGACTTCCAAGTCCTAAGCCGGTGGAGCCCATGGATCTAATGGATCCGCAACTCGCGGAGGTGCCGGTGGATGTTAAGATCGAGTTTGCCAAGAAGGTGGAGGATGCAGCCCGGGGATATGACCCCCGGGTAACCAAGGTGCGGCAGGCGAGCTATGGGGACGGAGTCTATGAGGTCGGCATTGCTAACTCCCGGGGGGTCGATGTGGGCTACCAAGGGGGCTACTGTTCCACCAGCCTGATGGTGGTTGCTGAAGCCGATGGTCAGGCTGAAACCGGCTGGACCTATGATTTTTCCCGAACCTTCGCAGATCTCGATCCTGTCCGGGTCGGGCGGGAGGCGGCAGCTAGAGCCGTTGAAATGCTGGGGGCGGGTTCCCTGGCAACCTGTCGCGTGCCCCTTATTCTGGCGCCCGATGTGGCTGCTGAGTTTCTCGAAGTTTTGGGGCCGGCCTTGACTGCCGAGGCAGTACAGAAGGGGAAATCCATCTTTGCCGGCAAGGTAGGCGAGATGGTTGGCTCGAAGGAACTCACCCTAATTGACAGCGGACTCTTGCCCCAGGGGATAGCCACTGCCCCGGTTGATGATGAAGGAGTACCATCCCAGGATACCATTGTGCTGGAACAGTGAGTCTTAAAGACCTATCTATACAACACCTACAGTGCCGCCAAGGATGGAGTGGAGTCCACCGGTAATGGCGTGAGGCCCTCCTTTAGGGGCGCTTTAACCTCCGGTATCCGCAACTTCTACATCCCGCCGGGAAAACTCTCTCAAGAGGAACTGATGGGC
>JAAZHE010000246.1 GCA_012510855.1 Bacillota bacterium
AGGGGTGTTCACCTAACCCAGTAGTAATCTAACACTACCAAAAGATTCTAGAGAAGAATAGTGGACTTTGGTAATAATACTGCTTGGGATGAGTTTTCGACAATCCCTACTCCCCTTCCACAAAGGCTGACCTTAATGGTCAGCCTTTGTCTTCCCAGGGAGGTATCCTTAATCCTCGCTTTTTCCAGCGACCAGGGCAACCGCTACAACTCGCTCATCTTCCTCAAGGCGCATCAGTTTTACACCCTGAGTGTTGCGCCCAAATACAGAGATATCTGCAACAGACTGCCGAATCATTATTCCTCCCAGTGTAATTAGCATCAGCTCGTCCTCTTCGCTAACGACCTTAGCCCCGACAACTGGGCCTGTTCGCTCAGTCCTGTTGATTGCCTTGATCCCTTTACCACCTCGACCTTGGGACCGATATTCCTCCAGATCAGTCCGTTTGCCGTAACCCTTTTCCGTGACTACCAAGAGCTGCCCGTCGGGGATAACAACACTCATACTCACCAGTTCATCGCCGGGATTCAGGGTGATACCCTTAACACCCATTGACGCTCGACCCATCGGTCGAACTTCCGTTTCACTGAAGCGGATTGACATTCCCTCTTTGGTTACCAGCAGGATTTCTTCATTGCCCTCAGTGAGCTTAACACCGATGAGCTCATCACCTTCTTCCAGCACAATGCTAATTAAGCCGGCCCGAGGGCTGTTGAACTCATCTAAAGCGGTCTTCTTAACCCGACCCATCTTTGTTGCCATTACTACATATTTACCCTGGCCGTAATCTTTAACGGCATGGACAGCTTGCACCTTCTCTCCCGACTCGATGGGAATCAAGTTGATCAGCGCTACTCCCCGTGCCTGCCGGCTAGCTTCGGGAATGTCGTACCCCTTCAGCCGATACATTTTCCCTTTATTGGTAAAAAAGACGATGTGGGAGTGGGTGGAGGTGATAAACAAGTGTTCGACAAAATCCTCCTCCCGGGTCGTTAAAGCCGCAACTCCCCGCCCTCCCCGGCGCTGGTTCCGATAGGCATTGACCGGCATCCGCTTAATATACCCTTGGTGGGTCAAAGTCACCACTATATCTTCATCGGCAATCAAATCTTCAATCTCTATTTCACCGGAACGGCCGGTGATCTCTGTCCGCCGGGGATCGCCAAATTTATCTTTTATCTCCAACAGCTCTTCCCGGATAATGGCATCAATTTCCTTGATATCCGCCAGGATCTCCTTGTAACGGGCGATTTTCTTGATCAGCTCGGCATACTCTGATTCGATCTTATCCCTTTCCAATCCAGTCAGGCGTCGCAGCTGCATGTCCAGAATAGCTACTGCCTGTTTTTCCGTCAAACCGAAACGGGTCATCAACCCTTCCTTGGCTTCCTGATCGTTGGCCGACTTTCTAATCAAGTTAATGATCTCATCGAGATTATCCAGGGCGATGCGGTACCCTTCTAGGATGTGGGCCCTCTCTTCAGCTTTCCGCAGCTCAAACCGGGTGCGGCGTGTGACTACCTCCCGCTGATGATCAAGATAATGCTCCAGCGCCTCTTTCAAGTTCAGGATCTTGGGCTGACCGTCTACCAATGCCAGCATGATCACACCGAAGGTTTCCTGGAGCTGGGTATGTTTGTAGAGATGATTCAGCACTATGTGGGGGTTTGTATCCCGCCTCACTTCAATGGTCACCCGAAGACCATCTCGGTCTGATTCATCTTTCAGATCGGTAATCCCATCAATCCGCTTGTCCCTGACCAGCTCAGCGATCTTCTCGATGAGATTGGCCTTATTCACCATGTAAGGAAGCTCAGTCACCACTATGCGGCTCTTGCCGTTGGACATCTGCTCCAACTGCACCCGGGCCCGCATCTGAATGCGTCCCCTGCCGGTGGCATAAGCTTCGTCAATTCCCTCTCGTCCGAGGATTATACCGCCGGTAGGAAAATCCGGTCCCTTAATGACCTTTTGCAGATCTTTGATGGAAGCATCGGGATTGTCGATCAGCATGACTAATCCATCGATGATTTCCCCTAGATTATGGGGCGGTATATTGGTAGCCATCCCGACGGCAATACCGGAAGCGCCGTTTACCAGCAGATTAGGAACCCGAGCCGGCAGCACTTCCGGTTGCTCTAGGGTATCATCGAAATTTGGGACAAAACCGACGGTATCTTTATCTAGATCCCGCAGCATCTCCTCGGCGAACCGAGTTAGTCTAACCTCTGTGTACCGCATTGCTGCTGGTGGATCCCCGTCAATGGAACCAAAGTTGCCATGCCCGTCTACCAGCATGTACCGGTAGTTAAAGTCCTGTGCCATTCTCACCATGGCATCGTAGATGGCTGAATCTCCGTGGGGGTGATACTTACCGATGACCTCACCGACGATACGGGCTGACTTTCGGTGGGGGCGGTTGGAGCGCATCCCCAGCTCACTCATGCTGTAGAGAATGCGGCGCTGTACCGGTTTCAAACCGTCCCGGACATCTGGCAGGGCCCGGTCTATAATTACCGACATGGCATAACGCAGGTACGAGGTCTTCATCTGTTCCTCAATACCTACGGGGATTATTTTCTCCTGAAAAACACTCATAGCCGCTTCACCTTCTTCTCCTTACTAGGCCCTTACAAGTCCAAATATCCAACCTCTTTAGCATGGGCTTCAATAAACTCCCGTCTAGGCTCCACCTTCTCACCCATCAATGTAGTGAAAATCTCGTCTGCTTCGATGGCATCCTCCAGCTGCACTTGAAGAACGGTCCTCGTCTCGGGGTTCATGGTTGTCTCCCACAGCTGTTCCGGATTCATCTCTCCTAGACCCTTGTACCTTTGCAAGCTGATGCCGTCACGGCCGATTTCATCCAGCAATTTCTCCAGCTCTTCTTCGTCATACGCGTAGTATTGCTTCTGCCCCTTCTTGATGCCAAATAAGGGAGGAAGAGCTATATACACATATCCCTGCTCCACCAGCGGCCGCATGTAGCGGAAAAGAAAGGTGAGCAGCAGAGTGCGAATATGAGCCCCATCCACGTCGGCATCTGCCATGAGAATAATCTTATGATAACGGGC
>JAAZHE010000247.1 GCA_012510855.1 Bacillota bacterium
GCTCAGGCTATGGCTAATGTGGTCCTTCGGGCTGAGATCTGCGAACGGTTGTTGGATGGAGAGCGGAGCGAACTAGCCCAGGAATTGATGCAGCTCAAGACCATGGTCAAAGAAGCCCTGGTGGATGTCCGCCGTATCATCTTTGATCTGCGCCCCATGGCTCTAGATGATCTTGGCATAGTCCCCACAGTCCGGCGATTCCTCGAGGCGGTGAAGGAGGAGACTGGGATCATCCTTGATTGGATAGTCCTCGGTAAGGAGAGGCGCCTGCAGAGTACAGTAGAAGTCACCGTCTTCCGCTTAATTCAAGAGGCTGTTAACAACGCCCGGAAGCACGGGGAGCCCACTCGGATCCTGGTGAGGCTGGAGTTTACAGACAACCAGGTGAATATGCAGGTGGAGGATGATGGAATCGGCTTCGATGTGGAGGATGCCAAGAAGAAAGCCAAATATGGCAATCATTACGGGCTGATGTCCATGGGAGAACGGGTTAACCTCTTGGGAGGAGAGCTCAAGATTCTCTCTGCCCGGGGAGAAGGTACCACTGTAATGGTTTCCATACCAATTGGTACTGGAGAGCAGCAGGTGATGTAAAGGAGGGTGGCTGTTGAATCGGATACGGGTACTTATAGCAGATGATCATGCACTTTGGCGGCAGGGCCTGTGCCGCATTCTGGAACTGGAAGGCGACATTGAGGTAGTGGCCCAGGCTGCCAACGGGGATGAGGCAGTGGCTTTGACCAAGGACGCCCGGCCCGATGTGGTATTGATGGATATAAACATGCCGGGGCTTAATGGTCTGGAAGCTACTCAGATGATTAAGGAAGAAGCGCCGGATGCTAAGATCCTGGTTCTTACCATCCATGCCGATGATGAGTACGTGTTTCAGTTACTGCAAGCCGGTGCCAGCGGCTATGTGCTCAAGGATGTGGATCCGGCTAATTTGGCCGAAGCCATCCGCACGGTCAACGAGGGGCATGCTTATCTCAGATCTCCCCTTTTGGAAAAGGTGTTAGAGGAGTTTGGACGACTTTCCCAAGCCCAAAAAGAGGCAGCCGCTGCAGTGGAATGGCATAGCAACGGCAGCAGAAGTCCGGCAATGGGCACTTTGCCCCCAAGGACAGAACCAGAGGAGCGGGGGCTCCTTGACCGCCTCACCTCTAGGGAAAGGGAGATCCTCGAATGCATCGTCGGCGGGCAGAGCAACAAAGAGATTGCCGCTACCCTTGTAATCAGCGAGAAAACAGTTAAGAACCATGTCAGCAACATCTTGCGCAAGCTGGAGCTTGCTGACCGCACCCAAGCCGCCATCTATGCACTCAAGCGGGGAGTTACCGGCCGCCGGTTAGAAGACTAGGCCGATGCATGTAAAGGCAATTCCGCCCTCTGCCTTTACCTAATTTCCCCTTTCATCTTCTTCAGATTTCCCGCGCCATTCTACCGAGCCTCGGCCAAGGGATTTAGGTCTAAAGTCCCTTTTTCAGATATTTCAGCCATCAAAAGGTGTAAAATAGTTCTTCCTGCCCTGGTAAATTAAGGCTTTGGCTGGATTCTTTTTCCATTCTCCATATGGGAGAATCTAGACAACACAACAAGACAAACCCAGCTTCCGATAAAGGCAAACCCTTCGAAAGATGGGGACGCAAAGCCGCGAATCTAAGGCAGTTTTCAGTGCCGCGAAACTGCTATGATAGTCGGGCCGCCGAAGAACGGGACAGCCACCCAATTACCCTGTGGGTGGATATAGCAGTATGTACTTAGTCACCCGTTGGTGTTGGCCGCCGCCCGCCAGCGGGTTTTCCGTTATAAGAAGGGTTTGCCTCCAGGAGGTGAGGGTTTGAGGAATTACTTACCAAGGAGGCAGGAAAATGTTATCGATGCTGACAATGGCGCGGTTTTATCTAAAGACCAGGTTGTTCAAGGATGAAAAGGGTCAGGGCATGGTGGAGTATGGGTTGATTCTAGCCTTGGTGGCTGTGGGAGCTATTGCTCTGCTGCGGGGCATGGGACTCTCCCTTGGAAATATTCTCGGAGAGGTTGGCGGGGCACTGGATAGTGCAGCCCCATCCAACTAAGGAGTCTAGTCTCACTTTCCTAAGTTTGGCTAACAGCAAGGAAGAGTGTCTCTAATTCAATGACCATTGGCGGGTTGAAGATGGCATCCAGGTTTAGGGGGCGGGATGACAGGGGCCAGGCTCTGGTGGAACTGGCCCTTGTCCTCACAATCTTGCTGATACTGCTTTTGGCAACGGTGGAGATGGGACGCATCGGCCATGCGTATCTGACAGTACTCCACGCTTCGAGGGAGGGGGCGCGCCTCGGAGCTTTAGGGCGAGAAGATAAAGAGATCGCCAATCGGGTACGGGCGGCCGCTGCTTCCATCCCCGCCGATACACTCACCATTGAGGTTTCACCGGCAAGAGGGCAGCGCTTTACCGGTGAACCCATTGAAGTGACTGTCTCCCACAACGTTCATTTGGTAGTTCCCTTTATTTCCCGCATCCTGCCCAATCCATTTCCAGTAACCGGCAGGACCGTCATGCGGATGGAATAGGCTGTTCCAGGCGGAACAGGGCCGGGTGAAAGGGGGTAAACCCTTTGCCAGTTAGGCGATGGAAAGGACACCTTTCTCCTTCTTGTCCTTGCGGCGATGATTCCGGCGCTGCCTTAGTGATGACCGCGGTGTTCCTCGTTATACTTCTGGGCTTTTCTGCTCTAGTTGTTGACGTAGCTTTGCTTTACGTAAACCGCTTGGTGTTGGTTAATGCCGTTGATGCTGCTGCCCTAGCGGGAGTGCAGAACCTGCCCTACAGTCCTACCATGGCCATGGAGATTGCCAAGCAGTATGCCAGCAGAAATGGAGCACCCCGGGATGGGGTCTCAGTCACAGTGGCAAATGGCGATTGTGAAATAAGAGTTAGTGCTTATCGGGATGTAGACCTTTACTTTGCCCGGATATTTGGCTTGGGTGAACAGAGGCTTCATGCTTCTGCCACTGCCCAGGTGGGTACCATCGCTGCCTACATGGGGGTAGTTCCCTTTGGGGTTGTTGAACAAGATTTTGTCTATGGTGAACAGTATATCCTCAAGCACGGTCCCCAGACAGTGCCCGGCCATTTTCGCGGCAATTTCGGAGCGTTGGCTTTAGGTGCCCGGGGAGCTGCCAATTATGAAGAGAAGATCAAGTACGGTTATCAGGAACGGCTGGCGGTGGGGGACTGGGTGGAGACAGAACCGGGCAACATTGCCGGTCCCACCGCAGAAGGCGTGAAATTCAGGCTGGATCAATGCCAGCACTATCCCAAATGCACCTGGGATAATTACGTGCCGGGGTGCAGCCGGATAGTGATTGTCCCGGTGATTAGGGGCTTGGAAAAGGCCAACGGCCGGGACAATGTGGAAGTTGTGGGATTTGCCGCTTTTTTCCTGGAAGGAACCCTGCGGGAGGGCGCTAAGGGCAACAGCGGCAGCAGCTCTGTCATCGGCAGGTTCCTGCGAATTGTGGTACCCGGCGAATTGGGTGAGGCAGGGGATTACGGGCTCAGAGGATACAAGCTAGTCGGGTGATCGGCTTCCCAGCGGGGGATTTAGGAGGGGCGAGGGTGAGAAAGCGCAAACTGCTGCTCATGGCTGCTACCTTAGGGTTATTGGCAGCTATCTTCACGTACACATTGATTCGTTCTGTAGAGGGTACCAGCGAGGTCCAAGAAGTCAAGGAAGTAGGAGTAGTGGTTGCCAATACCGATATCCCCTCAGGGACCGCGGTCACCGCCAGCATGCTCCGCCTGGCCCAGGTTGCCGAGACAGCCCTCCATCCCGATGCGGCCAAAACTCCCAATGAAGTGATCGGGCGGATTACTAAAGTTCCCATTGTAAGGGGAGAGCAAGTGCTAAACAGCCGCCTCCTACCCGCTGGGGTGAGGCCCTCCCTTTCTTTTGTCATTCCCAGCGGTAAACGGGCTGTATCTGTAGCTGTCAACGAGGTTGTGGGAGTAGCTGGTTTTATCAAGCCGGGAGATAGGGTGGATGTTCTGGCCACCATGGACAGTCCTGACGGAGGGCTGGCTGTGACCACCACGGTGCTCCAGAATGTTGAGGTACTGGCCATCGCCCAGGATATGGAAGCACGGGTCGACAAGGAACCCAAGGTCACTACCACCGTCACCTTGGCGGTTTCCCTAGCAGAAGCCCAGAAAATCACCTTGGCAGAAGAAACCGGGGTATTGAGGTTGGCCCTGAGACCAGAAAACGCCCTGGACAAGGAGTGGGTTAATCCCACTACCAGCACCCAATTGGCAGGGACAGCGCCGTCCCAGGTGACGGTTAAGCCGACGGTAGAAAAGCCGCCGGCCCAGAAAAGCGCTGCTGGTCGTCTCCAGCAGCCAGTCCAGGCAGCTTCAGACTATCAACAGGCAGCTTCAGACTATCAAGTTGAGGTCATTCGAGGCACAGACCGGAGTACTGTATCGGTCAAAATGAACTAAGGTAAAGGAGATCGCCGTGGTGAGTACTAGAAGCAGGAGATGGCCGGGTCTCATACTTGTCTTTGTTCTTGTTTTCATATGTTTTTCCTGCACGGCACAATCCCAGGAGTTCTCCCTCTCCCCTGGCGGGGAATTACTCACCATCCCTCGGGGTGAGTCTTTGCTGCTTCCTGTTTTCAAACCTAAGCGTGTGGCGGTATCAGATCCAAACATCGCGGATGTGGTGATCGTTAACCCTGAGCAGGTGCTGGTAAACGGTATCAGCGTAGGCACCACCTCCCTGCAGATTTGGGAGGATGGAGGAGTCACCTATTACCGAGTGAGGGTAGTTCCCAATCCCGATGCTTTGGTAGCCGAACTCAGGAAACAGCTGGGGCTCCCGGGGTTGAAGATCAATATCTTAAACGGCAAGGTCATTCTGGACGGTGCCATTGACAATGAAAGCCAGCGGGAGCGGGCTGTGAAGGCAGCCAGTGCTTACGGGGAAGTCATTGACCTTTTGCAGGTAAAGGATGGTGGGCCGGGGGAGGTGGAACTGGCAGAAGCTGTGGCCGCGGTGATCCAAAGACCCAACGTAGCGGTGAGGATCATTAACGGCAGCATTATCCTGGAAGGAGAGGTCTCCTCCCCAGCAGAGCGCCGGCGGGCAGAAATGCTGGCGTCAACCTTTTCTGCTCCGGTCTTGAATTTCCTGGAGGTTTCTGCCGAGGAAGCTGCCTTGAATGCGGCGGTGGAGGAGATTGCCAGAGAAATGGGGATCCCCACCGTGGAAGTGAAGGTCATCGCCGGCAGAACCTTGCTTTTGGAAGGGAGTGTTACCGACCCTTCCTTAAAGGAGCGGGCAGCGGCCATTGCCGGCGCCTTAGGCCGACCGGTTATTAACCTGATTGAGGTTGAGCCGCCGGAGCCCCTTGCTGTATGTTTTGACGCCGGGGATATTGGTGAAGGAGCGGGTACTGCGGCATGTGAGGAAGCTGCTCCAAGCAAACTGGCCGGCGGTGTGGGCGGTGTAAAGGATGACGGTGTGAAAGATGTGGGGAACGGAATGGCTCCGACTCCAGATATTCACAATTGGGCCCATGAGCTCCAGCAGGAGATAGGAGATTTCGGGGTGGCGGTTCGGGTCCTCCGGGATGCCCTTCTTCTAGAGGGCACTGTCGACTCAGAACATGTCCGGCAGCGGATCAGGGCCATCGCCGGGCTTTATCCGGTAAAGGTCATTGACCTTCTTGAGGTGGAAGGACAGCCAGTGGAGGATTTTACTAAGGAAAAAGAATGGTTGGTCAACTACCTCCAGGATCCCAACATCCAGGTAACATTGGTGGGCCGCACAGTGCTCTTGGAAGGCGAGGTTTCCTCAGACTTGGCAAGGCGCCGGGCAGTGACAGTAGCTAAAGCCTTGGGATTGGATGTAGTTGATTTACTGGTTCTCAAAGAGGACCTGGATAGCAAAGCAGATAGCCCAAGGGTAGTGGAGGATGAGAAATCCGCCGGGGAGCTAGAGCCTGAGGAAGCCGCACTGGAGCTAAGCCTAGTAGTGCCGGAATTGACCACAGCCTTGGGTGAAGAGGACCTTATGGTATATGAACTCAACGGGTTTATAGTCTTCGAAGGCAAGGTGCCTAATGAATTTCGCAGGTTGCGGGCAGAGCGGCTGGCCCATACCTTTGGAGTACCCTTGGTGATGTTGATCGAGGTTGACAGCCCCAAGGAGGGGGAAAGGTCACTGGATGGATCTGGCCTCCTTGGGTTATTTCCAGTAGGGACTAATCTTGATGATCTAAGCAGCGATGTCGAGGGCGCCGCCGACCGTCGAGATCTGGCAAAGGTACCGGCATCCAGTAAAGGCTTTTTGGAAGAAGCGGACCACGGCTCTATGCACCACGACGCTAAGAAAACAACCGCTGCAGGAAGCAGCCCCGATGACGGAGAGGTTGGGAACATGCTCCGAGGAGTTCTAGATCCCGCGGAGGATGTTCCAGTAAGGGACCTTGCCGCTAAGGTCCAGGAGGCTATTGGTCTACCCTATGTCACCGCCAAGGTAGTCGAGGGGGCAGTGGTGCTGGATGGGACCGTCACCAGCGAGGAGGAAGCCCAAGGGGCCCGGGCCATCGCCGGGATCTTTTCGGACAAGGTTGTTAGCCGCCTTGTGGTGGTGCCTGAGCCTAAGACCCCAGAACCAACTTTGAGTGAGATCATACAGGCGGTGCTGGGCCTACCCGATGTCCAGGTCCGTTTAGTAGGGGAAAAGGTCCTCCTAGAGGGCACAGTCTCAGAACAAAAGGAGCTAGACAGAGCGCTGCAGATTGCCTCCGCCTTCGGCAAACAAGTTGTGAATCTCCTCAAGGTAGAAGCTCCCTACCAAGTCCTGATCGAGGTGAAGGTAATCGAGGCCAGCCGCAGCGATCTGGAACAACTGGGGCTCTCTTGGGGATCCCTTGAGCGGGGAGTGCTGATTCCCGATAAGGTCCTGCTGGGGGAGCTTATAATCGGCGAACCCATTGAGAGGCTCCTTCCCTTGGGTGCCCAGCTGGAGGCCCTCATCGACACAGGCAAAGCCCGCCTCTTGGCGGCCCCAAGCCTTCTTACGCTCAGCGGCAAAGAAGCCTCCTTCCTCTCGGGAGGAGAGATTCCGGTCACGGTGCCCAAGGACGGAGAACTGCAAATCCTTTGGAAGGTGTACGGGGTTAAGCTTGAGGTCTTGCCCGTAGTGCTGGAGGATGGGGCCGTTGAAGTAACCCTGAAGCCGGAGGTCTCCACCTTGGACTGGACCAACGGCATCCGCATCGATTCCTTAACGCTGCCGGCTATGAAAACCCGTCGGACGGAAACCGTGGTATATATCGAAGACGGCACCACCTTTGTCATTGGAGGGCTTTTGGAAAACGTCGAATCGGAGCAGGTGCACAAGGTGCCTTTGTTGGGGGATCTGCCCCTTCTGGGTAAGCTGTTTAGGAGTGAAAAGGTCCAGGTGAGTCAAACTGAGCTGGTGTTTTTCGTCACACCCCATATTCTCAGGGGTAATGAGCCGGCGGCGCACGTGGAGCCGTGGCTTTCCAGGGATACTGAGAGGGGAGGTCAGCACCTGTGGGTCGACGATTACGGGTTTTGATTGCCGATGATTCTGCCCCCACCCGGGAGAGCCTTAGGCGCCTGTTGGAGTTTCATCAGGATATTGAGGTGGTCGGGGAAGCAGCCGATGGCGAGGAGGCAGTTAACCAAGCCCGGCTCCTTGAACCCGATGTGATCTTGATGGATATCAACATGAAGCCGGTAGATGGCATCACTGCAACGGAAGTGATTACCACCGAACTGCCCCGGAGTGTAATCGTGATGATGTCGGTGCAGGGAGAGCAGGAATATTTGCGGCAGGCTATGGCTGCCGGGGCCCGGGACTACTTGACTAAGCCCTTCGGTACTGATGAACTGATCAATACCATTCACAATGCCTATGAACGGGAGGCAAGGCGGTGGCTGCAGGTAGTTCCTGGACCGGGTTTTCCGGAACATCAAGGGAAAGTCATCACAGTCTTCAGTGCTAAAGGTGGTGTGGGCAAGACCACCATCGCGACTAATCTGGCGGCCCTGATCAGCCATGAGCTGCAAAAGACAGTGGCGATCGTCGATTTAGACCTGCAGTTTGGAGATGTATCGGTACTCCTGGATTTTGAGCCCCGCCGGACCATCATCGATCTGGTGGCCGCAGGGGAGTGGGGCCCTGAGGAGGTCCGGGGGTGTTTGCACCAGTATTCCCCCAAGCTGAAGGTGCTGGCCGCACCGGCTAGACCGGAAGAGGCGGAGCTGGTAACAGGGAGCCACATAAAGCAGTTGATAGAGAGCCTGCGGCCCTTGGCCGATTTCATCATCATCGATACCGCCCAGAATTTCCAAGAACCGGTACTTGCAGCTCTGGATGAATCCGATGAAATAGCCATCATCGCCACCTTGGACATTCCCACGGTGAAAAATGTACGGCTCTGTTTAGATGTCATGCAGGGGGTTTTGGAATATCCGGTTGACAAAACTAAGCTGGTGGTCAACCGGGATGCTGAGGATATCGGGATCAAAGCAGCCTTCCTCGAGGAGAAGCTTGGAATCTCCATCTGTGCCAGGATTCCCAGCGACGGCCGGCTGGCAGTGCAGGCAGCTAATACAGGCCTTCCCTTTGTCCTATCTAGTCCGAGGGCTCCCATTAGTCAGGGTATCCGGGAGCTAGCCCGCCAAATAACCAGCGGTGAGGAACTACCGGCAGCCTCCGGCAAAGGGCCATCTAACCGGAGCTTTATAGGAAGAATGTTCCACCGCTTGAGAGCGTAGTCTATCCTGCCGCCGGGAGAGGTGAACCCAGGTCATGTCACTTCTGAGAAGACTGGAGAAAAAACACCAGCATAGGTCCAGCAGCACTGAGCAATCCCAGTCTAAGCCGGGAGCTTCATCCCCTCGGCCGATCCTGGTTCGAAAAGCTGACCCCTTCGTAAAGCTGAAAAGCAAAATCCACGAAGAACTGGTGGGAGCGGTGGACCCAGCACTTCTTACCGGGACCGATGATGGAGCCAAGAAACAGGAACTGGAGCGAAAACTGACGGAGGTAGTGGAAGACATCGTAGACGTAGAAGCTCCCCATCTTTCCCCGGCCGAAAGGCAGCGGATCACCGGGGATATGATCGATGAGGTGATGGGTTTCGGTCCCATTACGCCTCTGCTTAACGATCCTGCCGTTTCTGAGGTAATGGTCAACGGTCCTAAACAGGTGTATGTGGAGCGGGAGGGGAGATTGGAGCTCACCGATGTCGCCTTCCGGGATGATGCCCACGTGATGCACATTGTGGAGAAGATCGTAGCACCTTTAGGCCGCCGCATCGATGAAAGTATGCCCATGGTCGATGCCCGCTTGCCCGACGGCTCCCGGGTTAATGCCATCATCCCACCCTTGAGCCTCAATGGGCCGGTACTCACCATCCGCAAATTCGCCGCCGACCCCTTTACTGTAGAGGTCCTGATAGAATTCGGCACCTTAACTCGGGAAATCGCCGAGTTTCTTGAAGCCTGCGTGCGGGTGCGGCTGAACATTGTGGTATCTGGAGGGACCGGTTCTGGCAAGACAACCCTCCTCAATGTTCTGTCATCCTTCATCCCCGCAGATGAACGGATTGTAACCATTGAAGATGCAGCCGAGCTGCAGCTGCAGCAGGACCATGTGGTGTCGTTGGAAAGCAGACCCCCAAACATCGAAGGGAAAGGGGCTATAACCATCCGGGACTTGGTGCGAAACGCCCTGCGGATGAGGCCCGACCGGATCGTGGTGGGAGAAGTCAGGGGCGGTGAAGCACTGGATATGCTCCAGGCCATGAACACCGGCCACGACGGTTCCTTAACAACAGGCCATGCCAACTCCCCTCGGGATATGCTGGCCCGTCTGGAGACCATGGTGCTAATGGCAGGGATGGAACTGCCGGTAAAGGCTATCCGGGAGCAGATTGCATCGGCCATTGACTTGATCGTCCAGACCAGCCGCCTAAGGGACGGCAGCAGGAAAATCGTCCAGGTCACCGAGGTGCAGGGGATGGAAGGTGACGTGATTACCCTTCAGGATATATTCGTCTTTGAGCAGCAGGGTGTTGACGAAAACGGCAAA
>JAAZHE010000248.1 GCA_012510855.1 Bacillota bacterium
ACCCCGTCAGGTCCGGGAGGAAGCAGCGGTAAGTGGATCACCTTATGTGCCGCAAGGGTGCCTAGTCCGAGCTAACTACTTGGGTGCCACCTGGAAGTGCCAATTCGAAGACGGGTGCACGGCAATTTTTCGACCGGAATTTGTTCCGGTCTTTTTTGTGTAACGGGCTTAACCCATTCCTAGTCCAGTGCCCCTAGGATTAATTGGCAGGAGATCGGATCTTCAATCAGAATGTACTAAAGGGAAATGTAGTGGTACGGAGGCGGTGGCATGTCCTATCTGTCCCTCTACCGGAAATACCGGCCCCAGAGCTTCGAAGATGTGGTTGGTCAAGAACCCGTTGTGCGAACCTTGCAGAACGCCCTGCGTCGCGGTCGGGTTGCCCATGCCTACCTGTTTTCTGGGCCAAGGGGAACTGGAAAGACTTCTTTAGCCCGGCTCTTGGCCAAAGGACTAAACTGTAGGCAAGGACCGACGCCGGATCCCTGTAATGTCTGTTCCAACTGCAAGCTGATCAGTGACGGGTATGCCATGGATGTAGTGGAAATTGACGGTGCGTCTAACCGGGGCATTGATGAGATCCGGGATCTTAGGGAGAATGTCAGATTTGCTCCCACCGAGGGTGGGTACAAGGTATACATCATTGACGAAGTTCATATGCTCACAACAGATGCCTTCAATGCCCTGTTGAAGACACTGGAAGAGCCTCCGGAGTACGTGGTGTTCGTGTTAGCTACCACTGAAGTCCACAAGGTTCCCAAGACCATTGCCTCTCGCTGTCAACGTTTTGAGTTTCACAATTTCACTACAGAGCAAGTGGTAATGCGGCTGCAGCAGGTAGTGGCAGCAGAAGGTCTAGATGTAGAACCTGCGGCGCTGCAATTGATCGGGCGCCACGCCGGCGGAGGCATGCGGGATGCCCTGGCCATTTTGGATCAAGCGGTTTCTTTTCAACAAGACCGTATTGAAGAGAAGCATATTGCCGAACTATTGGGAGTTGTGCCCCAAGAAGAAATTGGGAAGCTGCTTAACTATATCGCCGGCAGTGAAAGGCTGGCTGCTCTAACTCTCCTCCACGATATGATCAGCAGCGGGGCTGATGTGCAGCAGCTGGCTAAAGACTGCATCAGTTTCTTGCGGGAGTTGATGCTTGCCAAAGCCGGTAAGACCAACTCATCTGGCTCTGGCCCCGGCGAGACGCCGGATGTTATGGCAAGGCGTTGGCCGAATCTCAATGCTTTGCCAATGGAGCGGATCCTAGGCCTCATCGACCTCTTAGCTGGTGCCTTAGCTGATATGCGCTGGATCTCTCCTGTTTGGCTGCCCCTGGAAATGGCAGTGATCCGGGGTTCAGAGGAAGAGACTCAAAAGAGTCCAGGTTCAGAACCACGAGTCCAGGCGGCAGAGGTGTCAAAGCTGACGGAGAGGGTTCAGCGGCTGGAGCAATTGGTAACTGAGATGCTGGCTGACCGCAAGGTTTCACCTTCGACTGCCGAGGAAGAAGCGGATGGTCGGGTTAGCGCGTGGGAAACCAAGCTGAGCCCAGAGGCAAGAGAAGAAAGACCAAAGTCTGAACAGATGGAGTCACCGGAGTCTGGGGCCGACAGGCAAGCAGAGTTTAGAGCTCTGTTGGCCAAGTGGAGTGATGTTTCAGAGAAGCTGCGGCAGGAGCGGCAGGCCCCGGTAGAAGCGTTTTTACGGGAATCCAAGCCGTTGGGGTTCGATGAAGACGGCAGGCTGTTATTGGTTTTCCCCCGGGCCAAGGAGTTTCATAAAGTCAGTCTCGAGCAAACCCGCAATAAGGATGTGCTGGAGAGAGTCCTGGCGCAAGTCGCAGGTAGGCCGGTGGAAGTCGCCTGTTATTTCGAAGACGAAATTTCGGATATCAACCGGTTCCCCCGAGATGTAGAGAAACACCCGCCAGCTGAAGACTTTGGCGAAATCAGCGGAGTGGAGGCCGCTGAAGAGGCGGCCGGCGGTTCTGGAAACCCTGCACTGGATGCTGCCCTGAAGATCTTCGGCGGAACTGTGCAGGAGGTTAGGTATGAATCGGAGAGGGGTTAAAGCACCGTGAAAAACATGAGAAAGATGATGAAAGAAGTCCAGAGGATGCAGGCTGAAATGGCCCGAATTCAGGAGGAGCTGGCATCCAAGACTGTGGAGGCTACCTCCGGCGGTGGCGTTGTTCGAGTTGTGGTCAATGGGCATCTAGAGGTCAAGGAGATAGAGATCGATCCGAGTGTAGTTGATCCGGAAGACGTGGAGATACTCCAGGATATGGTGCTAGCTGCAGTTAATGAAGCCATCCGCAAGGCTCAGGAAATGAGTGCTGCTGAGATGGCTAAAGTCACCGGGGGGCTGGATCTTTCAGGTTTGCCCGGAGGACTGTTCTAACAAAGGGGTAAGGGTATCATGTCTATATACGCACGGCCCATAGCCCGGCTGGTGGAAGAGCTGGCCAAGCTGCCGGGGATTGGCCCCAAGACAGCTCAACGGCTAGCTTTTCATATTATCAGCGGCACTAGGGAAGCTGCCGAAAACCTGGCGGAGGCCATTGTCCAAGCTAAGGAGAAGACTATCTACTGTTCTATATGCAGCAATTTGACAGAGGCAGACCCCTGTCCGATATGTACCTCGCCGGGGCGCGACCGGGGGGTTATCTGCGTAGTTGAGGAACCCAAGGACGTTATTGCCATAGAGCGCACCGGCTTTAAAGGGCTTTATCACGTTTTGCACGGGGCCATCTCCCCCATTGACGGCATTGGTCCAGGAGATTTGAGGGTGAAGGAGCTGCTGCAGCGTCTACAAGACGACACTGTCCAGGAGATCATCCTCGGGACTGATCCTAACGTCGAGGGTGAAGCGACTGCCATGTATCTGGCCCGGCTGATAAAACCGCTGGGGATTAAAGTGACTAGAATGGCCCACGGCATGCCTGTGGGCAGTGATTTGGAATACGTTGATGAAGTCACTTTAGCCAAGGCCTTGGAAGGTCGGCGAGAATTGTAGGGCTGGATACTAGAAAATTGGCATAATTTGCTATCGCCGAGGATAGACTTACCATAGCGACCATGACCATCGGGCTGCTGTGGAGGGATATCCTATGGCGAAGCAGTTCTTGCAGAACCTGTGGAAAACGATGTATAATCAGTTCTCCCTGGTGGAAGATGGGGTGGTGGAGGAATCATCGGTTGGCGATTTGGGAACATTGATCGAGCAGGCGAGGCAGGAATGGCTCAGCGCCCAGGCGTACTTCGATAGCGTGGAGGATCCCGATTTGGTGGATTATGCAGTCTATTCAGTGGAAGCGGCTGAGAGGAAGTACATGTATTTGCTCAAGAAGGCTAAGGGCAGCCTAGAGACAGCTGATGGATGAATTTAGCTGCTCAGTTAGACAAAAACCACGTAAACGGTCTTGACAGCCAGACAGGCAGTCAGTATAATAAGAACTTGCCGGGCGATTGCGTCCGGCGCCAGTACTTGAACCTTGAAAACTGAACAGCGTACAGAAAGCTTAGCGACGTACAAGATAAGCCAGAATCAAATCCCGACAGGGATTTGGAT
>JAAZHE010000029.1 GCA_012510855.1 Bacillota bacterium
GGACACGTCTCAGATCAAACAAACCCGGTTCAAAGACCTCATGGAGAGGATAGACGAGGTCCCCTGCTCCGTAGTCGTCCCCCGCCCGATCTTCCACGCTAAAGAGCACGATGCTTGCGGCTGCTCCCGAGCAAAAAGTCCCGGCTACTCCTGCACAGACCGCTATGACCGCTAAGACGGCCATCTCCTTCCTTCGCAACAATGGCTCCACTGCGTTTCCCCCTCCCTGCTTACCAGAATATGTGGTCCATCTTTCAAATATGAGCGGCCGACTAAGGGAGCCGCCCCTCCAGCAGGGAAACGGGGGAAGGTTACTTTTCGAAGGAATCCGCGGAATCTACTGTGAATCCCTGGCGCTTAGCTTCTTCACCTTTGTAAATTCTCGGTACCCGGCTGCCGATCATGCAGATGATCTCGTAGTTGATGGTTCCCATTTTCTCTGCCAGTTCATCGGCGGTGATTTCTTCATCACCTTGCCTTCCCAGCAAAACCGCTTCTTCACCGATCTCAACTGGCAGATCACCTACATCCACCATGCACTGATCCATGCAGATAGCTCCCACGATTGGGTAGCGCTGACCCCTGAGCAGCACCTCCCCTTTGCCGCTAAACAGGCGGGAATACCCGTCGGCATAACCTACTGGCAGTGTCACGATATTTGTTGCTTTAGATGTGACAAACTTCTTGCCGTAGCTGATACCACTTCCAGCGGGAACCCGGTGCACGTAGCTGACTGCAGCCTTGAGTTCCATACAAGGATGCAGATTGAGAGATCGGGGTTGCTCAGTCGCCGCTGCAAGACCGTAAACGGCAATACCGCTTCGCACCAAGGAAAGCTGGGTCTCTGGGAGAGTAAGGGCAGCAGCGGTGTTAGCCATATGCCGAATGGGGATGAAAATACCGGCCTTTTCCAGCTGGTCCAGCACCCTAAGGAAGACGCTGAACTGCTTCCTGGCATAACTCTTATCTGGCTCATCGGCTGTCGCAAAATGGGAGAAAATCCCTTCAATCTCCAAGTTAGGCAGAGTCTGCAGCCGGCGGACAAAACCCACTGCGTCCTCCGGAAGGATTCCGAGGCGGCCCATTCCGGTATCCAGCTTGACGTGTACCTTGGCTGTGGTATTCTGCCTCCGGGCCGCTTCTGCCAAAGCTTGGGCAAAGTCCCAGGTACACACCGCAACTCTGAGCCCGTGCTCAACAACCAGCGCCGCCTGCCACTTGGGCGGAACTCCGAGAATGAGAATTGGGGCTTTGATGCCGGCCTGTCTGAGGTTGATGCCTTCCTCTACAATGGCAACCCCCAACCACTGGGCACCGCTGTAAAGAGCAGCCTTTGCCACAGGCACTGCCCCATGACCGTAACCGTTGGCCTTAACGACCACCATGAGCCCGGTGCCCGGGGACAGGTGCTCCCGGATGCACTTGACATTATGGCTGATCCCATCTAGGTCTACTTCTGCCCATACAGGGCGGTGGGGCCCCTCCGATAGGGCAGCTACCGCCGATTCTACACTAGGTAACTCCACGGTTCCTTCACTTCTTCCCGTTCAATGGCTTGCCAGACTTCCGATAGTGTCTCAATCAAGTCTCCAGCAATCAGCGAAATCCTTCCTCGATACCTCGCAGCCGTATCGCCGGCTAAGCCGTGGACATAGACTCCCCCGCAAGCAGCCTCCGAAGGTTCAACTCCAGCTGCCAAGAGCCCACCGATGATGCCGCTCAGCACATCACCGGTCCCTCCGGTAGCCATGCCCACATTGCCGGTAGTGTTGACCCAAAAGTCTCCATTGGCAGCTGCCACCACAGTGCCGGCACCTTTCAATACCGCTGTACAACTGAAATTCTCCGCGGCCCGCCGGGCAATAGCCACCCGATTCCCCTGCACTTCAGCAGTAGAACAGCCCATGAGCCGGGCCATTTCTCCAGGATGGGGAGTAATCACCAAGGGACAGCTGCTACTGCCCCGTCGCGGCAGAAGTCCTAGGCCGGCTGCTAAGTTGAGTCCATCGGCATCTAACACTACTGGACACGACAGCTCTTGCAGCAAAGCCTCCACCAACTGCCCGGTAGAGGGATTTCGGGAAAGGCCGGGACCGATCACGATAGCATCTACCCGATCCATTTTTTCTAGGATCACAGGCAGGGCCTCAATACTTAGAGTGTGGTCTGCCGTCTCAGGGAGAGGAATGGTCATGGCCTCGGTCAGTTTTACCTCCAAGATATCATTCAGACTCTGGGGGACCCCCACAGTCACTAATCCAACGCCAGTACGCAAGGCTGCCTCCGCGGCCATCGCGGCTGCCCCCGTCAGTCCCGGAGAGCCAGCTAGAATCAAAAGGTGACCAAAGGTCCCTTTATGGCCGTCAGCGGGTCTTACCGGCAGTACACTTTTTACCAAAGATGCATCAATTACCGTTCCCCGGCCGGCAGACTCCAGCACCTTGGGTGGAATGCCGATATCGGCAACGAAGAGTTCACCTACATAACCTGCCCCGGGGTATACCAAAAGACCGACCTTAGGGGCTGCCAGAGTCACCGTCATGTTAGCCCTTACACAAGCCCCTGGAACAGCTCCAGTGGCAGCATCGAGTCCAGAAGGCACATCCACTGACAAAACGGTTTTCTCTACATCATTTACCAGATCAATAACCTGCTTTACTAAGCCCCTGGGGGCTCCCGTCACTCCCGTACCCAGCATGGCATCGATGATCAAGTCGGTTAAGGACAGGCTAAACCTAAGTTTGGGGAGATATTTCTCATCGACTTCCTGAATATCGATCCCCAGCTGCCCGCATATGCGATAATTAGCCAAGGCATCCCCGGTGAGCTCATCAAACCTAGTTAGGAGAAACACCCGCACCTTGTAACCTCGGTTGTGGAGGTAGCGGGCCGCCACCAGCCCATCACCGCCATTATTACCTTTTCCGCAGATGATCGATACCTTGCGGCCCCCTATTCTTTGCAAAAAAGTGGCAGCGACTCCTGCCACCTGCCGTCCCGCATTTTCCATCAGAACCATGCCGGGAACTCCTATTTCCCGGATTACATGGTTATCTACTGCCCGCATTTCAGCCGCGGTCAAAAGCCTCATGGGCGCTCACCTCACATCCATCGCCGGTGGAATCAGCATTCTTTAAGGCGATGGCACTGGCTACAGCATATATCCGGCCGTGGGAAAGGGATATATGGATGGTGCCTATACCTCTGGCCAGGGCCAGCTCTCTTGTCGGCCCTGCCAGGGATACATAGGGCTGTCCTGAGGGCTTGTGGCGAATCTCGATGTCCCGCCAACGAACCCCTTGGCGCAGGCCGGTTCCTAATGCCTTCATTACTGCCTCCTTGGCAGCAAAATGGGCCGCCAGCCTCTCCAGCTGAACGGAATATGCCCCCTGGAGGCACCGGCTTTGCTCATAGGGAGTGTAAACCCGATGGAGAAATCGCTGACCCTTCCGCTGCCAAACCCTGGCGATCCGGTGAATTTCGACAATGTCGATTCCCGTACCGAAAATCAAGCTACTGCCTCCACTCTCAATGATTACTCGCCAAGCTCAGCAGCAACAGCCTCAGCGACTTCCGCAACTACTTTTTCCACCAGCCCATAATCTGGCCCCTCAGCCATTACCCGAATCAAGGGCTCGGTTCCCGAAGCCCGCACAAAAATCCGACCTTTGTCCCCCAGTTGTTCTTGCGCCCAACAGATGGCCTCTTTGATCTTGGCATTTGTTTCCCAAGCTTCTTTACTGACCACTTTCACATTCCGGAGCATCTGCGGGTATTTCCGCAACTGATCGGCTAGGACCGAGAGGGGCTGCCTTTTTTTGCGCAACACCTGGAGGAGCTGTAACGCGGTCAATACCCCATCACCGGTAGTGTTGTGATCCAAGAAGATTACGTGTCCCGACTGCTCTCCGCCCAAGTTGAGCCCCTGCTGCCGCATGGCTTCCAGAACATAGCGGTCCCCGTTGGCTGTCACCACTACATCAGCACCGCCAGCCTGCAGAGCTGCTCTCACCCCTAGGTTGCTGTAGACTGTTACAGCCAACCGCTTCTTAGCCAGCCTTCCCTGCTCCAGGAGGTGAAGTCCGCAGATCACTAAGATGTGGTCACCATCAACTATCCTTCCCTCCTCATCTACGGCGATCACCCGATCGGCATCGCCGTCGTGGGCTATGCCCAAATCAGCTCCATGCTCTGTGACAGCGGCGGACAACACATGGGGATGAGTAGAGCCGCAGTCCACATTGATATTAGTACCGTTTGGCTCATCGTACAGGCTGATGACCTCAGCGCCCAATTCCCTCAGCACCCGGGGAGCCACCTGATAGGCCGCCCCGTGGGCGCAGTCGACAACAACTCTCAACCCGCAAAGATCGGTATCAATGGTGCCCTTGAGAAATTCTACATAAGCATCCAAGGCATCGCTGCGCACCTCGACCCGCCCTACATCTTTACCCACCGGTCTGGGCAGTCCATCGTCGGGTCCCAGAAACAGCTTGCCGCCGGCGGCTGCCTTATCGATGAGTTCATCGATCTCCTCTTCTATATCATCGGGTAGCTTGAAACCATCCCGAGAGAAGAACTTAATCCCGTTATCCTCTATGGGATTATGGGAGGCAGAAATCATCACCCCGGCATCTGCCTGCCAAGCTCGGGTAAGGTAGGCGACTCCAGGGGTAGGCAGCACTCCCAAAAGGAGTACATCTGCCCCCATGGAGGTAAGACCTGCCGTTAATGCTGCCTCCAACATATGACCGGAAATCCTAGTGTCTCTTCCGACCAATACCCGAGGCCGCTGCGCTTTGCATCCTTTTAGCAGCACATATGCACCATAGCGCCCCAGGGCGTAAGCCAGTTCCGGAGTTAGCTCCCAATTGGCTACTCCCCGTACTCCATCGGTTCCAAAAAGTGATGACATACTAGATCACCTACTGTATGCAGATTGAACTTCTTTCCATGTTATTTCTCGTCTGGTAGTTGTTTTCCCTGCGACTACCGCCCTTGGAGACTTGCTAGAAAGGTCCGCATTTCTTTATCCAGCTGCTCCGCTATCTCTGGACCAACCTTCCCATTGACAAAATCGTCAAAGCCGGGTAGGAGGATCTCCACAATCAACCTGCGCCGGGCTTCATGCCATTTGGGGCTAAGGGCCGGTAGTCCCGCTGCAGATTCCAATAGCTGTTCTAAATTGGCCCTTTGCTCAGGCCCCCAGCCCAGGGTTGACTGCCATTCCTCCACCAGTTCATCCCACAAAGGCTTGTAAGCAGGTACCCCGAATCCGCGGCGGCTCAGTTCTAGGCCCAATTCCCTGCTGATGGCCTTGGCCAACTCCATGGAAAGCCGGGCTTGGGCAGGTCCCTGAAAAGGACGCTGGGCAAATACGGCAACATCCACAGTTGTCCCCGAAAGGGTCCCCAGTTCACCGCTGCTCCCCGGCGGTGGGATCAGGATTATATCTTGGGGAACTGCCAAGGCCTTGTAACCTCGAATCGCAGCCTCTTCTTTTAGAGTCCAAATCCAAAGCCCAACAGGCCCGACAGCCAGCCGCTTGCCGGAAAGAAAATCTGTGAGCAGGGTTCCTTGAACCAATTCCATAATCTTTTCATCTTGGAGGGCTTGCCACAGGTCGATGATCCCACTGAGGAGTTCCTCATTGAGAAGCAGCTCTCCCTTAGGCCCGAGGAGGCCACCACTCGCAACCAGCGCAAGGTCAAGCAAGGTCCCGGAATTGCCCAACTGGTGAGCCAGCTGATTCTGACCGGCACCTTTTAGCTTTAGTATTCTATCCCTAGCTCCCTGCAAGTCATCCCCGGACCAGAGGCCTCCTTCTCTCCACTGACGCAGCGCTTCTGGCAAATCACCACTTAACTTGTCAAGATGTCTGCGGCTTGCCGCCCACACCCGGGGCTGGACTTGACTGGGCCAAGCCATTAAGCTTTCTCCTACAGTAACCTTAGCCAAGGCTCCCGGAACGTACCTTGCCCTTTCCTCTTCTGGAAGAAACCGGTCAATGGGAAGCTGCAGTTTGGACCACAGGCGAAACCACTCACTGCTGGCCACCAGTACGTGGGGAGGCCGCCCTCTAGCTAGTGCGTCCTGCATCTCCCTTTCCAGCTCAGCAGCAGACACTGCCTGCAGTACTATCTCGGTATTGGGGTAGACAGACCTAAAACCCTTTATTATTTGGGACCAGAACTCCGCTTCCAAAAGGGGGTTCTTAACCAAGCCTCTCCCCATCTCCACCCAGACATTGATGGTATACGTCCTTTCCGGATCGATTTCAGCCTCGGGATCCAGTCGGATGTGGGGATAGTGCTGCTGAACCCACTGCCACCCACTGAAGCCCATGATGACCTGCACCAGCACCACCATCGCATCCCGCACCGTCCGTCCCTTCAATCTACCTCACCCCCAGCAACATGTAAACATTGGGCCATCCCGAGCCATCGGGATATAGGCCGTAGTCTTCCTGCAGCTGTTTGACTGCAGATGCCGTTTGCTCTCTGTATCGGGCATCGGCTAAGCCGACGTCATACCCCTTTTCCGCCAAGGCAAGCTGCAGTGTAACAACATCCTGCCCGGTATGCCCTGGTTTAAGGAATCTAGTCACTGGATCGGAAGGCCGGCCAACTATCCTCACCAAGGTGCCTTCGGGAATGATCCTGTAGAGCTGTTCCACATGTCGATTAAACATGCGGATGCACCCGGCGCTGGCCTGCGTGCCGATGGACCATGGCTTGTTAGTGCCGTGGATGCCGTATATGCCCCAGGGAACATTCAGCCCCAACCAGCGGGTGCCAAAACCTCCTCCCCAGTTCATGCTTTTTTGTACAATCCTAAACTCGCCAATGGGAGTCGGAGTCTTGCCGAGGCCCACCGCCACCGGATACCGCTGGTACTCCTTGCCGTCGATGTACACGATCAGCTGCCTCCGGGCCACATTTACAACAATCTCCTTTTCGCCCTCCGGCACCGGTCCAGAACCCTCAACCACCGGGACCGGGAAATCGTCGGCCAGTGCCTGCCATGTTATTGGACCCACCACCCCATCGGTGGTTAACCCCGCCTGCCGTTGAAAGGCGATTACCGCCTCCATTGTAGGGCGGTCAAACTTGCCGGAGATGGGCCCGTGGTATATCCCTAGCTGCTTGAGACCCCTCTGCAGCTCTTCTACATCCTCTCCAGCCATGGCCGGTTCGGCAAAATACAGTGCCCGGTCCGATTCACAAGAGGCTGCCTCCAGCCTGCCCATTTGCGCCTCATCCCTGGGAATGTCCAGCTGTTGCACCTTCGCCGGGTAGATATCCATGGAAAACTGAGCATGGGCTTTATCCCCCACAAGGAACCAAGCTCCATACGCTGCCAAGGGCAGAAGCAGACTCCCGGCAGTTAACCACACCAGAAACCTCTCCACCCACTTCAGTCTACCCATAGCGCCATCATCATCCCTTCACAGCCGCCAGGCTGCCTGCTGGCAAAATAACTCGGCTTATGTCACGGTCATATTTTTATTCAAGACCTGGGAGGGAAAGAACAGCCATGGAAAAGAGAAAACACCCCTGCCGGCAAGGGCAGAGGTGGAAGATGTTGTTAGGCGCTGCAGACTAGAAAGACAAAGCAGGCAACATAAGATGTCCAGACGAAGACTGAGCTGGTAATCCCCAGCTCTAGGTTGGGAAGCCGTCGGTGTCCTCAGGCTTCACGATCTCGGCTGCCTGGGAAGCATCTTCTTCCCGGACAAGGAGCACAATACCGCCAAAGGCATAAGTAGCACCGGGATACACCTGGGCGATCCCTTTATTCAGCAAGACGGCTTTAATACCGAAGGACTCCAACTTTGCCTTGGCGAGCTCAGCCGCGATGACAGTATCATAGCGAGCAACCGGCACTAGAGGTGCCATGGGATGACCTCCTCACGGGCCTTCACCGGTCTAAGAGCTTGAGAAGCCTTCTGCCAAATTGTTCAACATCGTCTTTACTCTGCAAGGCGGCGAAATCCTCTACCATGGCCCCCTGCTTTTCCAACAGGGCCATAACGGCCTTGAGGGACTTGGATGTTCCAAAGAGCTTTGATGTCACAAAGGCCGCAGCCGTCTTGCCCTCCAGGCGGGTTAAACGGCTTGAGACCGCTGTCAGATCCTCAGCGATTTTCCCGCCAAAAAAGCCGAGGGTCGGACTTCCCAAAATCACTAGATCATACGGTGCGCCGGAAATAGGACCAGATCCATTCTCATCGGCCTCCATAAGCTGCACCTGGCAGCTTCCCTGCTTAAGAGTCTGGGCAAGGCCTTTAGCTAGTGGTTCCACATTCCCCTGCTTGCTGTACAAGATCAATGCCCGCATCTTGGCTTACCCCCACAACAACAGGTTGGGCTGGCAAAACAGCCCACATAAACACCATTCTTGAGGAACCTCCTAAGTTCCTGCTCAAGGTGGGGGTTACATGGCCATCTCAATCCTCTCCCGAATGACCCGGGCTAGGCGGCGGATACCTTCTTCGATGTCTTCTTCAGCAGCCTGACTGTAGGCCAGCCTAATGGTGTTTTGACCAGTTCCGTCAACATGGAAGCCGATGCCGCTGACATAGGCAACCTTCTGCTCCGCTATGGCAAAGGGCAGCATGGCCTTGGTATCAATGTAGGACGGCAAGGTCAGCCAGATAAAGAACCCTCCCTCAGGCCGGGTCCAGTGGACACCCTCGGGCATATAGGCAGCTAGAGCCCGGAGCATGATGTCTCGGCGCCGCCGGTACAGGATCCGCAGGGACTCGATATGGGCCTGGAGCTTGCCGCTCCGCAGGGTTTCCAGCGCAACCTTCATGCCCAGAGTAGTGGAACAGAGATCTGTACCCTGTTTGGCCACGGCGATCTTGCGAATCAAGACCTCATTGGCAGCCATCCAGCCGACCCGCACTCCCGGTGACAAGATCTTGGAGAAGGAGCCCAAGTAAATGACCCGCCCCTCATCGTCCATGGTCTTGATGTGGGGTACCGGTTCCTGCCCAAAGGAAATCTCACCATAGGGATTATCCTCGACGATGAGGATGTCGTATTCCCTAGCTAAATCCAGCAGCCCCCGCCGCCGCTCCAGGGAGAGGGTAACGCCGGTGGGGTTCTGGAAGTTGGGTATAGTGTAGATAAACTTGGGATGCTGGCCCTTGCTAGCCAGGTCTTTCAGCCGGTTGGCCATGATATCCAAGCGCAGGCCGTGCTCATCTACAGGGATAGCAATTTTCCTACCCTGGTAGTTGCCTATAGCGTTTAGTGCCCCGACATAACTGGGCTCCTCTACCAACACGTAGTCACCTGGATCCAGCAGCACTTTACAGACCAGATCCAAGGCCTGCTGCGAACCATTGGTAATTATAATATTCTCGGAACTACAGGGGGCCCCCTCAGCTGTAAGCTGCAGGGCTAGTTCTCGGCGCAGTGCATCAAGTCCCTCGGTGGGACCATACTGGAGCCCCGAGTAGTCTTCCACGAAAAGCTTCTGGAAGACTTCTTGGAAGAGGTCAACGGGAAAGGACTCCGGTGTAGGAAACCCTCCGGCAAAGGAAATGATCCCCGGCTCCTCTGTGAGCTTGAAAGCATCACGGATATCGGAGCCCCGCATATCTTTGACTCTTTCGGCATAGAAGCGTTCCATCTGCAGCATATTACACAACTCCTTTTTCAGTTCTTTATTAAGAACCATTGGGTTGGATTTTTTGCAACAAAAAAACCCGCCTCCTTGCAGAGACGGGATTCCCGCGGTACCACTCTTCTTGCCGGCACCATGCCGGCCACCTCAACCCCTGGTCCAGGCCTGCGCCCTCAGAATCCAAGCTTTCCAGGCTCCACCGGTTCAACTTTCTAGACCAAGGTACCCAGATAACGGTGGGCTGCCGGTCTGTTTTCAGCCCTAAGGCCTTGACAGACGGCTCCGGGGGGGCCTGATTCTCCGGTTCAGAACCTTTCCACCATCGGCTCCTCTCTATAGAACCTCAGTAGAATCTTCGTCCCCGTCATTGCCTATATGAATCTGTCCAGATAAACAAAAACTCCATCCCAGTTATGGGACGGAGGCCCGTGTTACCACCCATCTTCGCCAATGCCTCACAGCATTGACCTCATGATGCTGTACTGTCAGCATCCTTGGTAACGGAGTTAGATCTCCGGTAACCCTTACCGATCCCGAGAAGATCGCTGGGGTACAGCTCCAGGGTGGCTTTCAGCTGCATGGGATACCGCTTTCCACCAGCCGCGGCTCTCTCTAATCCTGAAACAGCTTACTTCTTCCCTTCATCGCCTTTGCGTTTCTTGTTTCAGTTAGGTCAATTATACTCAAGGCTCCTATACCTGTCAAGTAGAAAACGCAGACTGATCAATGCCGGGCAAGAAGGCTCAAGGAGCCAGGTTTACTGTGACCTGCCCTGGCTCCTTTCCTTAAAACCAGTTTTCGCCCTCTAAATAATTCGGAACTTCGCAGCCTAAACTAGGAAGCTACCTCCGCTGCGTAAGAGGAGGATGAAATGGTATCACCCATCCCCACGGTGCTGACCGGATTCGGCACAATGTGGGCAGGTGTGACCAACAGGTAATGGTCATCAAACTCCAGGTACCCATCGGTCAAGAGGTTTGCTGCCTGCGGATGTTCCTGCTCCAGCTCTCTGGCAATACCGGCCAGTTGTTCAAAACCGACATCAGAAAGCCCTAGTTCCGCAGCCTCCTCCAGCTGCTCCCGCCGGACGTAACCGCCGTATTTGGCCTTCATTGCATTAACAGATGAGGCATACAGACAGGCCTGGCGTACCTCCTCTAGGGATACCGGATACGGCTTCCTGAGAATCATCACATAGTAACCCAAGTTGTGGACATGGATGCGGTCCAGCTCTAGATGCCGGAAGAGCTGCAGAGCACCTTTGTACAGGGAGTAGGCTCGCTCGTGTTTGTCAATCTCCTCCATTTCGGCTTCAAAGCCGAATTCCCGGAGAACCCGTTTGATCTCATTCTCGTTGATACCAAAACTCTTAATCTCCCGGCAGATAGCCTCCAACATCTGGGGCTCCAGCTCCGGCATTTTCATGGGAACATATTCAAAATGGATGGCCAGTCTGGAATTCTGCTCTTTCAGGGCATGAAGGTGCTGAACAGAATCAGCCATGAACTGCTCAAAGGTGCGGCCGTCGGCATTCACCGGCTCAGCATAATGGTAGCCGGCCATGAAAGCTACATCAATGCTCTTACCCAACTGGGGCAGGTACTGTGCGAGTTTCTGATCAAAGGACATTACCGAACCCCGCGGTCTAGTGGCCAGGATCACCCGGTTGGCCCTGGGAGTAGTCACAACCTCTTGGCCGAAGCGGATGGTCTCGCCCTTGGCA
>JAAZHE010000030.1 GCA_012510855.1 Bacillota bacterium
CCGTTGCCCCTGAAACAGGCCTAATCATTGATGTAGGGGGCGGCAGCACTAACCTCATTGGTTACCGGGACCGCTTGAAAGAGCATTGGGGTGTACTGCCCTTTGGCTCAGTTACGTTAGCCCACGATTTTTCAATCAGAGATCAGATTCATCCTGCCTCCTTGGTTAAGCTGGAAGATTTTCTCAGCCAACAACTGGCTGAGTTCCCTTGGCTGTCCCAGTATGATACAGTGGTAGCTTTAGGGGGAATTGCCCGGACCCTGGCCCGGATCGACCGGCGCCGCAGAGACTATAGACCTGACATCAGTCACGGCTATGAGCTCCTGCCGGAATCGGTTGAAGACGTTTACCACTGGCTGGCCCGACTGGACCTACAAAGCCGCTGGCGAGTTGCCGGTATGTCTAGAGAACGGGCCGATGTCATAGTCCCTGGTATCGGTGTGATTAAGCAGCTGCTCCAGGTTTCCGGCAGCAGTCGGGTTATCACCAGCAGGAGCGGACTACGGGATGGTCTGCTGTATCAATATCTTTCGAGGGATACCCAGGATCCCATCCTGCTTAGCCCCTTGATGCATTCCGTTGAAAACCTGATTCAGTATTACAATATCGAAAGTGCCCACTATCGACATGTGAACAATCTGGCCTTATCCTTGTACGATCAACTGCGGCCGCTGCACGGGATGGACACCTATGAGCGCCGACTGCTGATTGTAGCTGCTCTTCTCCACGATATTGGTATAGCCGTAGACCACGAAAACCGCTATATACACACCTTTTACATGATGCTCAATGCCCGGCTAAATGGGCTAACCCACAGGGAGCTGGTAACCTGCGCCTTTGTGGCAGCCTCCCATGAACGGTATTTTCTGCAGGGGGTAAGGGAGTACACAGCACCCACGGGGCCCCTGGAGCAGGAGGATTTCCGACGAATTATGCTTTTGTCTTTGGTGCTGCGTTTAGCCAAAAGCCTCGACCTGGGAAAGAGCGGGGCGGTGGAAGGCGTGAGGGTAGAATTCGATGATCACGAGGTTAGGCTGCGGCTGCGGACCAGGGGCAAAGCCCGGCTGGAGATGCAGGCAGCTATGACCCATGCTGCTGATTTTAGAGCCTTTTTCCGACGGGGTTTGCGCATAATCTGAGTATGATCAGGGAATGTCAATGTCGCGCCTTTGAGGGCAGCGGCAATCAGATTAAGAAGGACTACAGAAAGATGCGGGGGGTTAGATACATGGCTCAGAAAGCCAAAGAACTAATTCAAGAGACTTTGCAGGCACTCAAAACAACTGAGACAAAGCCGGAGGAACTTCGCTGCTTCGTGGGGCTTGATGGTTTTGTCGATGAGATCATCCATGTTGTCGACAAGAGGATGGATTTTGAGTCCTATACTAGGCTGGAGACCATTGCACAGCTGGCAGACCGAATTGGGCGGGCAGCGGGACTCAGCACCAATATTGAATTGATTCAAAGACAAGTTAAGTTGGGCGGCAACGGCCCCATCATGGCCAACGCCTTGCTCAGCTTTGGAGCCCAGGTAACCTATGTCGGCTGTCTTGGTGATCCAGACATCCACCCGGTATTTAAGGAAATGGCCGATGCATGTGAGACTTATTCCATTTGCGAACCGGGGCATACCGATGCTTTAGAGTTTACCGACGGCAAGCTCATGTTGGGTAAGATCGAGATCCTCAAGGAGATCACCTGGGATAACATCCTCGCCAAACTTCCCTTGGAGAAGATGGTGGAGATCCTGTCCCGCAGCCAGCTGATGGGCTTACTAAACTGGACAATGATCCCGTATATGAGCGATATCTGGGAGAAAGTGCTGACTGAAGTGCTTCCAAGGCTGGAGACTGACGCGAAGCCACTGGCCTTTTTTGATTTGTGCGATCCTGCAAAGCGCAACAAGGAAGACATTGCTAAAGCCATGGAACTAATTCAGCGGTTTGAGAAGTACTGCCGGGTGATTCTGGGCTTGAATCGGAAGGAAGCTTCGGAAATCGCCGATGTGCTGGAGCTGTCCCTCAGCGATAAACCGGAAAATGTCGGCCTGGAAGAGATCACCACTGCTATAGCAGAGAAACTGGATATTTACTGTGTGGTTGTACACCCAGTAAGTGAAGCGGGTACTGTGGTCGGTGGTCAGTATTACATGTGGATGGTCCCTATACATCCAATCCCAGGCTCACCACTGGAGCGGGAGACAACTTCAATGCCGGCTTTTGCCTGGGGCAGCTCCTCGGTCTGTCTCCCCAGCAGTGCCTGGTTACCGGAACAGGTACTTCAGGCTTCTACGTAAGGAATATGCGGAGTCCGAAGTTCAATGAGTTGATTGAGTTTCTCAACCTGTGGTCTGAAAATGTGGGTCAGGATTTCTAGGCCGCTGTCTTGCCTCAAACCCCGAGGTCTGCCGGCGGCAGTGAATTGGGGGCAACTGATATCCTGGGCTTAATCCGGGAAAACCCCGGGGAAAGCACCGGGAAAAAGACAAAGCTCACAGCCGTTATCCAGATAACTGGCTGTGAGCTTTTGTTGACTTTATCCTTGCCTGGGGTGAAGATACTACCTAGCGCCCAATGCACAGACAATGATATGGATATGGCCTGGGTTGGCCTATTTCTTGCCAAATAGGCTGCTGACTACAGTCTTGGTGCTACTTAGTGCCATCTGGATGTGGCTTCGGTTGCGGGTAAAGATATCATCTAAAGCTTCCAAAACCTGGTCTATCTGCTCCTTAGTGACGATGAGAGGCGGCTCCAGGCGAATTACGTTGGGATTGTTCAGAGTATACGCGTTAATAATGCGGTAGCGGTTTAAAAGCTCACCTGCCACCATGGCGCCGAGGTATTCTTGGGAGAACTTGCTGACTGCCCCCCGGGTGAGCCGGTCCATCAAGCCCTTAGGTTTGGCAAATTCCAGGCCAATCAGGAGTCCCCTTCCCCTTACTTCGGTGATTAGGTTGTGCTTTTCCTGAAGCTCCTTCAGCCTTTCGATAAAGTATTGGCCTTTTTCTTGAGCTTGTCGAGGGAGATCTTGCTCCACAATGGCAGTGATGGCCGCGATACCGGCCGCCATGGCCCGGGTGTTGCCTCCGAAGGTGGATGTGTGCAGCAGAGCTTTGTCCATGGATCCGTAGGCCTTGTCCCAAACCTCGGGGGTGGTAACGGTGGCGCCAATGGGCATCATGCCTCCGCCTAGGGATTTGGCTAAACAGAGGATATCGGGGGTTACATCTTCATGTTCACAGGCAAAGAGCTTACCGGTACGGCCGAAGCCTGTCTGGATTTCATCCACAATCAGCAATGTGCCGTAGCGGGAACATATTTCTCTGGCCTTCGCCAAGTAACCTTCCGGCGGAACGATGACTCCTCCTTCCCCCTGGATGGGTTCCACGATAAACGCTGCCACATCCCCTTGGACCAGTTCGTTTTCCAAAGCTACAGCATCGCCGTAGGGGACCGCTTTACAGCCCGGGATCAGGGGAGCAAAGGGCTGCTGATACTTACTGCGTCCAGTTACCGATAAAGCGCCTAAGGTCTTGCCGTGGAAGGCTCCTTCGCAGTAAATAATCCTCTGCCTGCCAGTGGCAATTCTAGCCATTTTTAGAGCGCCCTCAACGGCTTCTGCGCCGCTGTTGCAGAAGAAAGTTCGCTGCAGGTTTCCGGGAGTAACTTGGGCCAAGTTGTGGGCTAAAGCGGCAGCCATGGCGTTGAGGCTAGCTTGCAGAAGATTGGGCAGCTCCTGGGCCTTGTTCAAGCCCTGCTGTACCGCCGGTGGGTTATGTCCCAAATTCAGTGCGCCATATGCCCCCAAGAAGTCCAAGTACACGTTGCCGTCCTCATCCCAGACCTCCATGCCGGAGGCTCTCACAAACCGCTTATCGAAATTCAAAAGTCCCAGCATTTGGGCTAGACCTGGATTGATGTACTCTTTGTAAAGATCCCGGACATCCTGCTGGGTGAAGTTGAGGACGTCATCTATGGTCAATAACCGCATTCCAGCATCCATGGAAAATCCTCCCCGTCAGTGTCAGTGTATTGCTATCAACAGGTATTATCTTTGTTGCGGCAGATAAAAAAGGCCTTGGGTAGAGTAATTCTTAGTTGTTATGGTAATTCCTGCACCGGAAAACTGGCGGCCTACAGAGCAAAAGTCCCATCGGCTACGCAGGAACCCTCTGGATCTTATTACTCCGCTGTCACCCGTACAACCCCCCGATCCAGCCTGTTGATGGCTTCAATGACCTTTTCCCTAAGGGAGGTTTGGGTAACTGTCGTTAGGATCTGGCGCAGCAAGTCTATGGATTGTCGACATACTGCCACCAGGTCACCGGGGTCCAATGGATGCTTTTTGAGGACATCCTGTAAGTCTGAACCTTGAGCCCACCCCGCGATCACCGGCGAGATCACAGGATAAACCTTGAAGCCGCCTATCAAATGCTGGTTATCGATCTTGTCCAGTCTGTCGCAGATTAAGTCCACCATTGGTGTCCAGCGGGGAGGGTCAAGGGTAAAGTCGGGATCGCCAGCTTTAGGTGAATACACCAAGGCCCCTGCCAAGCCCGCCAATTCCACGGGCTCAAAGTCCTGGATTACTCCCGCGGCGATGAGTTCGGTGACCAAGATCTCTTGGACGTAGATATTCCGGCATATTTCTCCCTTGGCAAGGAGGTGGGTCCCGTCTAGATACTCCAACTCCTGTAATAGTGCCCATTTGCTTTGAAAATCATCCATCAGCTCAGCCGCACTGCGGGCCTCGACTACACCCTGCTGATGCTGAAAGCTAGAGAGGGTCTTGGAGAGAAACTCCTCTATCTCCTGGGGACGAAAGCGAGCTAGTAAGTTGACCACCATATTGAAAGAGATATTGAGGCGGCTGCGAATTGGCTCTACGCTGGCTTCATCCCAGACAGGGAGAGAAGTGGGCAAGGTCTCATGGACCCGGGATATCACTGTGCCCAGTTTGTCCCAGCCCCGGCGGCCGGCCCTCCCAGCCATCTGAAAGTATTCGTGTTGGGTCAGGTAGCGGACTTCTTCTCCATCGTACTTCACTAGGGTATCAAAACAGACTGTTCTAACCGGCATATTTACGCCTACTGCAAAGGTCTCAGTGGCATATATCACTTTTAGAAGGCGTCGTTCCAACAGCTGCTCCGTTATCTCCCGCACTACTGGCAGCAGTCCGGCATGATGTACTCCTATTCCCCTGAGCCACTGGTTATACCACGTATCATACTTGGGAATATCTTGAGGAGTGAGTTCGGCCCTCTGTAGTTTCCGCCGGATATTGACCCTAACGGCTTCCTTTTCCTTTGGGGAAAGGTAATCGCGGCTGCCTGCCAGTTCCTTGGCTTTTTCTTCACAACCCTCGCGGCTGAAGACAAAGTAAAGGCAGGGAAAGAGGTGGTTCTTAGAAGCATAATGGATTAAGTCCAAGTGGGTTGCTGCTGCCTCGGAGCTTCTTCGCTGATACCGGGGAGTGATAGGTAGTTCTTGCCAGCCTAAAGTGCCTCCTTTGGTATCGGCATCTATGGAGGGAGACTCTGCCACCGCCTGCAAGAGCTCCTCTCTTTCCACAGCTTGGCTGTGTCTTGTAAAATACATGTGCTTGAGGGGGACAGCCCTTTCTCCGTGTTCGACAACGGCCACATCTCGGCCGATGGATTCCATCCACTGGGCCAGCTGTTTGGCGTTGGGAATAGTGGCCGAAAGTCCCAGGATCATGGTCTCTTTGGGAATAAATAGAATAGCTTCCTCCCAAACAGTACCCCGCTCGGGATGATTAAGGTAGTGGATCTCATCGAAAACAACCCAATGTGCATCAGCGGCACGGCTGTCGCCCCGAATTAGCATGTTGCGGAGAATTTCGGTGGTCATTACAACGATGGGCGCCGCCTGCTGGTAACTAATGTCTCCAGTAACAATACCGATGTTCCCTCCATAGCGGCGGTGAAACTCCCGGTACTTCTGGTTCACCAGCGCCTTGATAGGGGCAGTATAGATCAAGCGTTGATCGGCTTCCAGAGTCTTTTCCACCAGAAAATCGGCGATGAGGGTTTTGCCGGTACCGGTAGCTGCCGACACCAAAGTGGATATCCTCTTATCCAGGTACCAGATGGCTTCCCTTTGGAATTCATCCAGAACCAGTCCCCTATACTTATAGGGCAGGATGTTTTGCCGGCGTTTCTGTGCAGCCAATCTACTCGCTCCCTCATATTCGTTCAGGTTAATCATAACAGAAAAGAGCTCTGAAACACAGGTCTCCTATGGGGCTTTCCCACTCGGCGACAGGGAGAGGCAGGAACTAGCAGGCTGTTTGTCGAACCGCTGACCATTCGAGTAACCCTAGTTTATGGCTGAATTCTGTAAAATCATTTCCCAGAAGAGGTGTAGTATGTTGAAAAATGTGAATCTACATCGTCTGGTTTTGGGTGCTCTATTCGTTGCCTTGGTTGCCATCGCCACTATGGTGATTAATATCCCGATGGCGGCTACCCAAGGCTTTATTAATGTTGGCGACACTGTTGTTTTCCTCAGTGCCTTGCTGATGGGTCCCAAAGCCGGATTTATAGCCGGGGGATTGGGATCAGCTCTGGCAGATCTTCTGCTGGGGTATGCCCATTGGGCGCCTTGGACCTTGGTGATTAAAGGGGTTGAAGGGCTAATTGCCGGAGTGTTAGGCCATGCTACTTATCAACAAGAGGGGCGGGCCAGCGTTAGGGTTGTGGCTGTCTTAGTGATCTCTGCCTTGTGGATGGTGGCCGGCTATTATCTAGCAGGGGGGCTGATGGTCGGCTTTGATGCGGCCTTAGCTAGTGTGCCGGGTAACTTGGTCCAGGGTTTGGGCAGCGCTGTCTTGGCTTGGCCCCTCTTGCAGGCCTTTGCCAAGATGAGATTTTAGGATTTCAGGAAGGCTCTGATGTCGGCCGATGCCCGGGGGCCGTGAAATAAGGAGGAAGTCGCTGTCCTTTGCAGAAGTTTCCAGAAGGTGGGGCTAGGACTGAACTATTTGACTAAATCCGTGACCTTTGTTGGCGAAAGCATCGATTCCGACTGTTGCAACAGCCCCAGATTTTATTACAGGGGAAAGGCAGGTTGAAGACTATGGATGTGCGGAATGCTGCCGTTGTTTTAGTTTGTTTGGCTCTGGTATTATGGTTCGGAACAGCCTGTGTGTCTGCCGAGGATTCCCCCGGGACAGAGACTTATATCATAACTGTGGAAAAAGCCGCAGAGTTGGCTGCTGATAGAAATCTAACTCTACAGGCGGCGAGATTGGAACTGCAGCATGCCGAAAAACAGCTAATCAAAGCCCAAGCTGATGCGGCAGTTACGCCATCGCCAGTGGCACTGCGGCAAGCGGAAGTGGCAGTGGAAGCTCAAAGACTTTTGCTGGAGCAGACTAGAAGTCAAGTGGATCTCGAGGCGCGTAGCGCATACTACACCGTGCTCAGCCAGATGCAGAAGAAGACCATAGCTGAGAAGAACCTTGCCCAGGCGCGAGAGCATCTGGAGATCATCAATACTAAGGCTAAGGAAGGTCTAGCAACTAAATTGGATCTTGTCAATGCTGAAAAGAACCTGATCCAGGCTCAGGCGGGTTTGGAGGCAGCTATAGCTGAAGAGGAACTGGCTGTATTGGAACTCAAGCGGGTGATCGGATTGGCTTATTCGGATCCGATCAGCGTCGAACCTTCTGAGATAAAGCCGGAACCCATCGATCTTTCCCCTCAAGAGGCGGTGGAGAAGGTTCTAGCCAACAATTTGGAATTACTGCGTTTGCAGTGGGCCCTGGAGATCAGCCAGCTCCAGGAGGAGAGCGCAAGAAACGAATATACAGCCCCCTTGCTGAAAGATATATATACCAACCGCCGCATGAAAGCAGAACTTGACCTGAAGCAGGCTACCCGCAGGGCGTATTTAGATGCCAAACGGGCATGGAACAACCTAAACCAGGCCCAAAACCGGGTGAAGTTAGCAGAAAAGGAATTGGAAGCTGCCCAAGAAAACTACCGGATTACTAAGAACCGGTTTGACGGCGGCTTAGAGATACCCAATAACCTACTGCGGGCCCAGATTGATCTAACATCTGCTGAACACGCCCTTGTTACCGCCACATTCGAATACAACCTAGCCCGGATCCGATTGCTTAACTTAATGGGAGAATAACGATAGGGGAAGTGCTATGATGATTGTTCCTAACACCAGAGAAGCAGGGGCTAAGGTGCGGCGGTGTGGCAGATTGGTCTTGCTCATCGGTTTGTGTATAGCTATGGCCGCCGCTGCAGCAAGGGCGGAGACGGTTCTGCCCCTGGAGGAAATGGAGGAGCAGGCGAGGGGAACGCTGCACACATACTCCCTAGAAGATACTGTTATGGCTGCCCTCAAGCAAAACAGCGGTCTGCGGCAGGCTGAGATGGATGTGGAGCAGGCCTATGCCCGGCTGTTAGCTGAGCGGGGGACTGCCGAATTAAAGGGGTTCTTGCGGCCTGTGCTCGGTGCCGGTTCCCTGAGCCGTTTGGAACTCGCGGAAAGGGCTGTCTCTCAGGAGAAACGTGATGAAGCTGTCGGTGACAATGCTTGGGAGGGCGGTGTGCAGTTGGGATTTAGCAAGGCGGTTCCTTCAGGGGGCCGTTTTGCCTTGGAGTTGGATTGGGGAGCTGTGCAGGGTCTCAGCAGCCCGACTCTAGGAGAGGATACCTACACGACTGACCTCATTAGTAGGATGACCTGGGACCAGCCTCTGGGGCGCGACCCCAGGACCATGGAACCATGGTGGAGTATTCAGGCGGCAGAAGATGCATACGCCAAGGCCAAGCTGGCTAGGGATGCGGCAGGCCGTCAGGTGATTCTGCGGGTAACGGAGCTGTTTTTCGAGGCGGTAAAGGCCCAGGAAAACCTAGATGTGGCCCTTGAGATACTAGAATCTGTGCAGGAGCAAAATCGTCTGATCCAGGAACGGGTGAGTCGGGGCATGGGAGGCCCCCTGGATTTGCGGACAGCGGAGATTGAGTTGGCTGCTGCCCTCTATGGGGTGTTCCAAAGCCGCCGCCGAGTGGACTTAGCTAGGCGGCAGTTGATGCAGGCCACTGGTCTAAGTCTGAGCAGGATGAGCCGTTTGGTGCCGCCCCCGCCAATTACCTGGGATGCCACCATGGAGGTGACCATTGCCAAGGTTCTGGAGGCTAATCTTGGTCTTAAGGCTTTAGAAATTGACATGGATGCTGCCAGAAGGGCTTGGCGAAAAGCGCAGCAAGAAACTCGGCCCCAAGTTAACAGCAGTTTTTCCATTAACCAGTCCGGTGAATGGAGGGTCGGAGTGGAGGCAGCTTGGTATTTTTGGGATGGAGCGGAAGCTGCCAAACGGCTGGAGGCGGCCACCGCCAGACTTCAGCGGGCTGCTGCAGATCTAGAAGCGGCTGCAGAGGCAGCTAGACTAGATGCCTTACGCTTGTACTATGAGTATCTCGACGGCGGCGAAAGGCTGCAGCTGGCAGAGCTGGAAGTGGCCAGGGCAATGGAAATGCTGGAAATGACCCGCCGCCGGTACGGGCTGCGGATGACTACAGAACTGGAAATGATGAAAGCGCTTAACGAGCTGCGGGCTGCGAAAGCTGAGCAGGCAGCGGCTGTGTATAAGAGAACCATGGCCGCGGTTCAGTTGTATGTGGAGACCGGTCAAGTAAGCAGAGTGTTTCCCAACATAAGTTGGGAGCAGCGAGATTAACGGATAGAGCTCAATAGCCAGGTTGGTTGCAAACCAATTCGCGGCAGATTCCCTTATAATACTCTTTTAGCTTGCTGTTAATAGGGATACTTAGCCAGGGAGTAGGGAGGAAAACAGTCTGGTGAACTTCTCACTATTCCTGGAGTAAGGTCCCTATTTTGCATATTTTAACTCTACCCTTGCACCTGAGCTTTTCAGAATGGTTTACTTCCCCTTGGATGTCGGTTAATACGGTAAAACCCAGCCCTGCTAAGGATTTCAGAGATCCCCCTAAAGATCATTGTGTAGTTATCGATTCCGTCTACTGCAGCAAACTGCGGTATTTTATGTACCCGTGGATTTTTAACGCGTATGCATAAATTTGAGCTTGCAATGCATAAACTTGCAGTGTATAATTCTGCTCATAAACAATTAATACCGAAAGGAGCTGTGGTGAGATGGTGACTAGGTTTCAAGTAGTGTCGCTGATGGTAGTGCTGTTGTTGTCCTGTGTTTCGGGAGCGGCTGCCGCTGGATCCCAGTTAGATGCAATCAAGGCAACCGCCATTGAGTTTGCTTCCGACCATGCGGATTTGACTGTGGAATTGGCACAAACATTGTGGAATTATGCAGAGGTAGGTCTGAATGAGTACCAGTCGTACGTGTTGGTCAGAGATGTTCTTAAAGATGCAGGGTTTACGGTTATCCAGTCGGCTGCGGGTATCCCCACATGTTTGGTTGCTACCTGGGGTTCTGGCGAACCAGTTCTCGGTATTTACTCTGACTTAGATGCCCTTCCAGGTGTCGGACACGGCTGCGGCCATAACCTCAACACTGCAGCCGGGATCGTAGCAGCAATGTCCATTAAGCACGCCATGGAAACCCATTCTATACCGGGGACGATCAAGGTATTTATCAATCCTGCGGAGGAAATCTGGGACGTGGCTCCTTTGGTGGCAGCCGCTGGCTATTACGCCGATCTTGATGTGTTGATTAGCTTCCATGCCGACAGCGAGAATACTTCCGAGTTTGGCAGTACAATGGCCATGGACCACGTAGAGTATAAGTTTAAGGGTAAGGCTGCTCACGCTTCCGCTGCTCCTGAACAGGGAGTAAGTGCTCTAGATGCGGTAGAATTGATGAACATAGCGGTGAATTACCTCAGAGAGCACTTGATTCAAGAAATGCGCATCCACTACGTAATTACCGATGGTGGCGAGGCTCCCAACATAGTCCCTGCAACAGCTGCCAGCCGCTACTTTATCCGGGGTCCAGAATATCCCGATGTAGCCTATGCCCGGAAACGCATCGACGACTGTGCTCAGGCTGCTGCCCTCGCAACCGGAGCAGAGCTGGAGATAGGGTTTAGTTCGGCTATTTATAACAAGATACCCAACAAGGCGTTGGCACTGCTTGGGGTGGAAGCTATTGAGGCAATCGGACCAACGGAGTTCACTGCCGAAGAAATTGCGGCCATGGAAGGCCTTGGTATCAAGGGTGTTCCCACCCAGGCAATTAAAGAACCGACCGGCGAACAGAGTCTTGGTTCCAATCCAATTGGTGATGTTACCTGGAATACCCCCACTGCGACGGTCAGTATAGCTACTTGGGTGCCGGGTACAGCTGGCCACTCGGAGGAATCGGCACTTCAGTCAGGGTCCATATACGGGTTTAAAGGCGCGGTGACTGCCTCCAAGGTGTTAGCCAATTGGGGACTGGAACTGCTGCTGAACCCTGAGGCCTTGGCCGAGGTAAAGGCTGAGTTTGAAGCTCGTATGGAAAGTCTGCCGCCATACGAAGGCAAGGCCATGATTCCAGCCTCGGCCTACCCAGAAGCTCCAGGAGTATTGGTTACTGCACCGGGGAAGGTTAAGCTGGTCACCGCCAGCACAGCTTTTGTTGAAGGTAGTGGTGATCAGATCAGCATCGCCACTATGGCAGATGGTGAAATTGGCCAGTTTACAGTCACCGACCCGGTTCCTGCCGAGATCATATTCGAGCTGAACGAGGAAGTGGTCAGTGGCCAGCAGCTGAAAGTCACTTACATAGCTGCTGATGGTGACATCTGGTTCTACGGATATGTCCATGCCCAATAATTGCTATAGTGACTATTCGGACCGCTGAGGCTAGGAAATGCTGTGGTGTTGAGTCAACTTAATACCGCGGAGAGTTCAAAGGCTCGACATGACAGTCTTCCTAGGCCAATAGACAAAGGCGAGCATATTTCCGGCCAATTCCTTGGAGATATGCTCGCCTTTTCCCTGCTCAGATTCCAATAAGGTCCCTTGTATAACGCCTATAAAACTCTAACGCCGGTGTCAGCCGGCTATTCTGCCTTTACGGCGCAGCAACAGTAATCGAGAAAGTGGTTTCGTATTCACCTTGAACCAAATTCTCTATACCACCGACTTCTTGAGCATGTGCCTCTATGTCGAAGTAGAGCCCTAAGTTCATCGGGCCGACAAGAGTTCCAGTCCCTGTTGCCTGGTCACCAGGTTTCTCACAACCCATTTTTCCGATCACGACTGAGTTGTCACTTTCTCTCCGAACCCTAGCTTCCAGCGGAATATAGTACTGTCCACTTGCGATGGGACCAGCCTGCATGAAGGGTCCCCCTATATTGGCCGTTAGTGAAATGCTGCCGTTAGCAATAACGTTAAAGTATATTTTGCCTTTTAGCGCATTGTAATTTAGACCTTGACGCTCAAGTTCGCCGAGGAAAAACGGCTGTTCTTCTAGTCCTGTTATTACAGCGTAAAGAGGATTGGTGATTCCGACGCCGAACTTAGCAGAATCAAGCGGGTTTTCTGCATGGGTCAAGACCGTGCAGGCCAGAGTCAACAATAGTGCCAAACTTAAAAAATACACCATTTCTAGCTTGCAGTCACAATGCATCCAGCGGTATATTACTCAGCTGTATGTGATCATCCGCCTCCCTTCGAATCGAACTCTCACACGCGTTTTTGGCCAAATCTTGTCTCTAAACTAACAGGTAAATCTTAGATAGATCTTATAGATTTCCCCAAACATTCTTATGCCGCTTTTCCTAAGTGCAGGTTCAGCTGCGATTAAGGCTAGCAAAATGTACCACCAATATTCGACATAAACAGACCTCACTCCAAAGAGTGAGGTCCAAATCAAATAGCATAGGCTCTTAGTTTTCTTTGTCACTATCCAACGGCGATTATTGATCTGCCGTGGCGACTGTTATTGTACTGCTCCAGAATACACACCGGCGGTTAATTCATACCATTGCTCGCCGCCCAAATTGAAGTGTCCTGCGACGATGGTTGTATATGATCAATCTTTAGTTGAGACTGTGAATATAGCTTTGGTTGAGTAATCTTAGGGCGGAACGCACCACTAGTTCGATATTCTAGCAGTCAATCTCGCACTGGTACAAGGGGCCAAGTTTTTGTTCCAGACCTACAGTATCTTGACGCTATCCCGTTGCCTGGTAACTGTTGCAGTCTGCCCGTGGGTGTGGTATGATATTTCAGAGCAAGGCTCTTAGGGAAGGTACTCTCTGTGGAGCCCGTACTGCTGGGACTAGAAGGACAATCAGGATGGATGAGACCGATAGAACCTACATGCAAGCTGCACTGGAGGAAGCATCCAAGGCATATGCTGTCGGAGAGGTTCCCATCGGAGCAGTGGTAGTTCATCGGGGTGAGATTATAGGCAGGGGCCACAACCGTCGGGAAACGTGGAAGGATCCCACAGCCCACGCCGAAATACTGGCGATTCAGGAGGCCTGCCGAAGGCTTGGGGGCTGGCGGTTGACGGAGAGCACTCTCTATGTTACAATAGAGCCCTGCGCCATGTGTGCCGGCGCTATAGTATTGGCACGGATACCCCGGCTCGTATATGGTGCTAAAGACCCCAAAGCAGGAGCAGTCGATTCAGTCTTCGACTTGGTCCGGCGGAAAGAGCTCAACCACAGGGTGGACGTCACCAGCGGTGTTCTGGAAGAAGAATGCCGGGCCGTTATCCAAAGGTTTTTCCGGGAATTGCGAAGCAGGGATTGAGGGCGTGGAGAGGTGACGGAGTGGTTGAACGTGGCGGTCTCGAAAACCGTTAGGCGCGCAAGCGCCTCGTGGGTTCGAATCCCACCCTCTCCGCCAGGTACTCAACAGATGCTCAAATAGTTGGTCTAGCTTGTGGGGTCTAGAGTGAACCGGGTTGTTGATAACTAATCTATAGATCGATGCACCAACAAAACAACAGCAATGGCGACGACATGGAGAGGTGCTGGAGTGGACGAACAGGCTGCACTGGAAATGCAGTGTAGGGGTAACTCTACCGTGGGTTCGAATCCCACCCTCTCCGCCACTAAATCCGGACAGGGCAACCTATCCGGATTTACAATATTGCCGTGCTAGACGGGGAAGTAGCGGAGCCCTGAACCCGCAATCCGCTATAGCGGGGTCGAATTCCCGTCCGAGGGTTGGGCTTGTGGGGCTCGGTCCAAGCAAGTGGTGTTGACGATTGGGTCTTGCGCAATAAGGCTCCATGAACCCCGTCAGGTCCGGGAGGAAGCAGCGGTAAGTGGATCACCTTATGTGCCGC
>JAAZHE010000031.1 GCA_012510855.1 Bacillota bacterium
GCTACCACCGGTACGCCGCAGGCCATGGCCTCCAAGGGCGGAAGTCCGAAGCCTTCATAGAGTGAAGGATAGACAAAGAGCTCAGCAGCATTGTACAAATAGGGCATATCTTCCTGGGCAACAAAGCCGGGGAATCTGACTTCTTTTTCCAAACCCCACGTATCCACCAAGGAATTCAGCTCTTCATATGATCCACCACCGGCTCCTCCAACTAGCACCAGCTGGCAGTCCTGGGGAAGTTCCTCCTTGATTCGGCGAAAGACCCGAACTAAACTGATCAAGTTCTTTCTCCTGCTGAAGCCTCCGACATTGAGGATGTAAGGCCCCGTTATCCCCAGTTTATCCGCCACATATTGCCGAGCTTCCTCTCGGCAGATCGGTCTATAAATGGGTTCCGCAGCCTCATAGATCACTGCAATCTTCTCCGTGGGGACATTGAGAATCCGCATCAAGTCCTGCTTGGTATTAAAGGACACAGCAATGATGTAATCCGCTGCTTCTACCGCCTCAGGCACTTCCCGTAAAGCGGTTTCCAAGTAGGGTTTGCTGCATGTCTGGGGTAATACAAAGGGGATTAGATCATGGATGGTTATCACAAGTTTGTGCCTGCGGCGCCGCCGGGGTGGCAGCCCAATACCGTTATGGGGATTGTGGTAAATATCCAAATCCATGCCATCCCAATCGGGCAAGACCTGTACATCCTGCCAGAACGTGCGGTTCTTGTTTTTACCCTCAGCCAGGTGGAAGTCTTCTCCCACCTCAACCCATTCAGCCGGCGGATACACCAACTTATACTGGTTCAAAGGGTCAGTAGCAATCAGCTCCCGAATGAGCAGATACGTATACGTCCCTATGCCGGATCCCCGGTACCACAAGGCAGCTCGGGCATCTATCCCAATCTGCATTGGTCACTCCCCCTAAGCTCCTAACTGAAATCACGACAATACAATATATGAGAATCGTCTCTCTCAGGAACTAGGAACCAGCCTTTCTCCATTCACCCCCAAGTCCTAGATTTCATAGTATACCAGTGCAGTGTGACCGCTACTGTAAAGAGGTGTGAGGAGATGAAACGGCAGCTTCCTCCGGCAGTGATTCTCGCTGGAGGCTTGGGAACACGGTTGAGACCCCTGGTTTCTGACCGGCCCAAAGCACTGGCGGTAGTGGCAGGCAAGCCCTTTATCCTCCATCAGCTGGAATGGCTGCGCCGTAACCTTGTTCAGTCGGTCATCTTGTGTGTGGGATACAAGGGAGAGCAGATTGTGGATTTCCTCGGCGACGGTTCTCATCTGGGCCTGAAAATTGACTACAGCTGGGAAAACACACCCCTTGGTACCGCCGGCGCCCTAGCCCAAGCATTGGAGCTGCTGCCCCCAGAGTTTCTGGTACTTAACGGCGATACCTACACTACCCTGTCTCTAGAGCCCCTGTGGAAAGCCCACCATCATTATGGGGCCTTAGCTACTTTAGCCGTTACTCCCGCCCCTGACAGCAGTACTGTCGGCGGAATTGAAATGGGCTCCGACGGCCGTATTCTGTCTTTCCGGGAAAAAGAGCCCGGTGCCCGCCTGGTCAGCATGGGCATCTATGCAGTATCCCGGGACCTCATACGGCTGATTCCCCTAGAGCGCCCGTGTTCCCTAGAAAGGGATGTTTTCCCCAATATGCCGGGGCTTTACGGATATCTCGCCCCTGTCTCCTTTATCGACATGGGGACTCCTGCCGGCTACCAGGCTCTAAATAGGCATCTTGGCGGTTCGGAAGCGTAGGGTTATGTTTCTTTGGCTCTATCATCAACCTACCAGGAGGAGAAAAGACCATGATCATCCGCAGTAGAGCTCCGCTGCGAATCAGCTTTTCAGGCGGCGGCACCGATGTTTCTCCATACCCCGAAGAAAAGGGAGGAGTGGTGCTTTCTACCACCATCGATAAGTACAGCTATGCCAGTTTGATCGCCAGGAAAGAACCCATCATCCAGGTCAAGTCCCTGGATTTCGATATTGTGGCTAAATATGATGTCGATCGTCAGCTGGTATACGATGGAGAGTTGGACTTAGTGAAGGGAGTGCTCAATACACTTCTAGAAGGCAACGAAGAGGGGTTTGTTTTGTTTATCCACAGCGATGCGCCTCCCGGCAGCGGCCTCGGATCCTCTTCTACCATGGCAGTAACCCTCATCGGCTTGATCCGGCAGTGGCTGCAAAAACCCTGGACCAATTATGATATCGCCCAATTGGCTTATCACGTGGAACGGGAGGTGCTGGGCATCAAAGGAGGCAAGCAGGACCAGTACGCGGCCGCGTTTGGAGGCTTCAACTTCATAGAGTTTCACAAGGATTACACAGTGGTAAATCCACTGCGGATCTCCCCTGTTATCCTCAATGAGCTGGAGTATCACCTGCTCCTCTGCTATACGGGCAAGACCCGGCTGTCCGCCCGCATCATTGAAACCCAGGTGAAGGGGTATGTAGAAAAGCAAGCTGATTCAGTGGCTGCCTTGGATGAACTAAAGCAGATCACCATTGATATGAAAAACGCCCTCTTGCAAGGGCGGCTCAACGACTTCGGCGCTCTGCTCCATGATGCCTGGGTAAATAAGAAACGGTTGGCGAAGCAAATAACCAATGAGACCATCGATATCCTCTACGCAACAGCCCGCAAACACGGCGCACTGGGAGGCAAGATCTTGGGAGCCGGAGGCGGAGGCTACCTCTTGGTCTACTGCCCCTTTGACAAAAAGCACATCATCGCCGCAGAATTAGAGAAGGTTGGCGGCCAAGTGGTAAAGTTCGGTTTCGAACAGCAAGGGCTTCAGACCTGGGAGATCGATGGCTCCCGCTGTCGGTTTTGAGGACACCCCCCGGCCTGGCTGAGCCCTCTCTTCTCAGTTAGAGGCCGTTCCTTAAATGTTAGAAGATGCCGCCTTAGCTACCCGCACTTCATTGCCTGCCCCGGATAGAAATAGGAGCACCCGATAGTTGCTACTCACCTACAACATTACTCCATGAACGTTTCATAGACCAACACAGTCTCTTTCACAACCTTTTTCCACGAATAGCGCCTCACCCAGTCCCTTCCTTTTTGCCTCAGTTCAGCTGCCGTCTTTTCATCGGTTAGCACCTTTAGCATTGCTTCCGCCAGTCCCGTAGCGTCATAGGGATCTACTTGGAGAGCTCCATCTCCCACAACCTCAGCCAAGGCTGATGCCCAAGAAGTAATGGTCGGCACTCCGCAAGCCATGGCTTCCAAAGGAGGCATGCCGAAACCTTCATTTAAAGAAGGATAGACAAAGACATCGGCAGCGCCGTAGAATTGCGGCAAATCCTCAACCGGAACATAGCCGGGAAAGACCACCTCCTCCTCAATATTGAGAGCTCGGGCCATTTGCCTCAGCCCTTCTATCTCTGGAGTTGCTCTACCCGGCATCAGAAGGATTGCCCCTGGCCCCAGTTCTTTCTTGGCGGCGGCAAAGGCTCTTAACAGGAGTCCTACATTCTTCCTCCAGCTAGAGCCGCCTACATACAGGATCAAAGGTTCCCCCTTAATCCCATATCGCTCTCGCAAGAACTCCCGACAGGGGATCTGGGGCAGGGGTACATAGATGGGCTCCGGCGCTGCATAGATAACCGCGATTTTTTCCGGCGGCACCTGCAAATGCCGGATAATATCCCTCTTGGAGTAATGGGAGACGGTAATCAGCATATCTGCCCGTTCAACAATGTAAGGCATCTGATGGGTAAATCGCCTGAGAAAGGCCGGGTTGCACGTTTGCGGAAGAATATAGGGAATCACGTCGTGAAGAGTGACAACCACCGGAAAGGGCAAATAACGGGGTAGATTCAGGCCGTTCTGGGGTAGGTGATATAACTCAATTCCTGCTTCTTCCATGGCCCTGACCATGTGGGCCTGCTCCACCTGCCAGTCGGGGTTTTCCCTGACCGCCACCCATTTGGCATCGGCAGCCCCCAGTACCCCACTGCCAGATCCCTCCGGCAAAAAAAACAGAAATTCATGACCCAGCTCTCTAGTTAATCCCCTGACCAACTGATATGTGTAAGTGCCGATCCCCGTCCCTCTAAACCACACAGCACCTCGGGCATCAATGGCTATTTTCATACTCCAGTTCATCTCCCAACAGCAGGCGCCAGTATTCACTGCGTCTTATCGTCTTCTCCCACGCTTGTCGGAGCATTTTCGCAGCCTCAGGCTCGCCCTGTTGGCGGCGGCCCTTGTAATAATCGTAGCCAATCTCCCAGATTTCTTTGGGAAACATGCTCAGCCCGTACATCAACTCCATTTCCCCTGGATGAAGACAGCGCACGCCCCGGTAGAAATCAAGTACCCGGTGGGCTGCAGCCGTTGACCAATCGGTATATCGTCCGACACTATCCAAGAGCGTAACAAGGTCCCAAAGGTAAAGACCCCAGGTAATTCTATTAAGACAGGGAAGCCGGGGTATTCCCTCATCATTCACCCTAAAGGTCCTGCCCTGGCAGATTCCCAACAGGAGGCCGGCCCAACGGGAATCGTTTTCCAATTCTTCAAGGGGAAATCCAGATAGCAACCGCAAGCTTTGATCGGCTAAACGGGCTGCTCCATCATAAATTCTGACAAACAACAAATCGAAGCCGGTGGGATACAACCTGTGTCGAGCCATGGTGTGGAAAAGATCTAGGTCCTCCCGCTGGGCATTTAAGCTTGGCTTCAGCAGCATAGTGCCCCCTAAAACCCCTTGCAGAACAGGTAAGACATCTTGTGATAGCACATGCAGCTCTCCCAAGCAGCGTCCGATCTCAACGGCATCCCTTTGCACAGCAAGCTCCGCGGGCCGTCCTTCCAGCTCTTCCGCTAAATAGGCCAGCCTATCATCTAGGCTGATTGCTATATCTCCGCCGGAAGTAGGCTGTAAAGCCGCGAGGCGGGAAAAGCCCTCGGCCTGTAAATACTCCCACACCCGCAGCAAGGTAAGGGTACACTCCCTGTTTTCCTGTAGATAAAGCCGGAAAATCCCCTCCTCCGCGAAAACAATACAGCACTCCGCTCCTTCTTGTCCCGATTGGGCTTTTGTCTGGACTGCCGTTATGTTTAAGTCATAAAAAGATGTCAGGTTGGATACCAAATCAATGTCTCGGGCCTCAGCCTGTTCCCATCCTTCTTCCCCGCTTGATAGATACTGCAACAAAGCCACCCCTTTTGCTCCCCGAAGAAGAGCTCCAAAGGTCGGTCTTTAATTCACCCGACCTTTGGCTATAAACCGCTATTTTCTAACCAGCCCTTATACAGGACGGCCCCGATTTCGGCGGCGCCGGTGCATCGGCTCTGGAAAACTGCTCCATTCAACCACTGGTTTAGACTGGGGGGTATCCATAGATGCTGAACTGACTTGTTCCGGTTCCGAATCATCTACGACCAGCCCTTCCCCCATGATTTCCGCCGCTTCATCGACTTCTGCTACCTCATCGACCTCTGCTGCAACTTCCAGACCTAGCTCCTCTGAGGGACAAATGATTTCCTCTTCTTCCTCGGCGATTTCCTCCTGGGGTGCTGCCACTACCTCCATAGGTGGATCGTCAACTGTGACCTCTTCTTCCCACGTGGACTGCTGGGGGACTTCCTCTTCCCGCCCTACGTCTTGAGAAGCTGTAGGCTCTACTAGTTCATGCAAGGGCTCTGCCAGTGTGCATTCCATTCCCTCCATTACAACTTCTTCCAGCGGAGTTCCCTCATTTACAAGTCCCTCAGCAGCAGCTTCAACGGTCTCTAGGGCCTCCTGGTGATGGAAAACCACCTCTTGTTCTCCCGACGGCTCGAGACCAGCTGCATACTCTACTGGGATCTCCATCCCAGGTTGAATGGGCTCTTCCGGAATCTTCCTACTTACGTGTTCCATATCAGCGGCTAGATCCACCCTCACCTCACTCTCTTCCTGTGCATGAAGATCTGAAAACCCAACGGTCTCCACCACCTCGATATCTTCTTCCATCGATGACGGGTCCTGCCCCTGTTCTACCGCAACGAAAACAGCAGGTTGGTCTTGGTCAGCTATCCCAGTCTCTACTACCACCAGCTCACCCTTGGGGAAGCGGCCGTCATCTGTCCCTTCATCACCTCCCCCAGTGTTCTGCGGTGCACCTTGAGATATCGCCTCCAAACGTTCCGTCAGTTGGCCCAACCGCTCAACGAGCTTCCTCAGCTCCTCTGCCTCCAGCTGTTCGAAATCGGGGTACTCATAACCCCAATAGAATGGCTGAGGTACATAGCCCAGGTGCCCAGGTATGTGTTGATGCAGCAGCATCGCTTCTCCATCGCAGCCGATATCAACACCTGCTTCTACCATTTCAGGCTCATCAACGTCAGACACCATTGGACTGTCTAATTCCCCATCTCCCTCCTCAGGAGTTGAGTCTGGATAGGGAACTGTCTGAAACAGCTGTTCCGGCTGGTAGCAGAGATCTTCCGGCGCTATCTGGGCCAAGGCGTTGACAAAGGCCTCTTGCCTAGCCAGCTCGCTGATGGCTTTTTCCAGACGGCCCATGTGGACCTTGCCTTCCTCAAAAAAGGAGCGGGCAACCTGCCAGCCCTTGGTGGGAAAAGCACAAAGGCCCGGCAGCAAAGAGATTTCCTCTCTGGTTAAGGGATTAGCCTCTTGATAACTCCTGATAATAAACACAGCTTTGTCTACATCCCAGCCGCTGTGTCTAAGAATCATCTTTCCCAGGTCGTAAATGCGCAGATCTGTGCGGCAATTGTCAAAGTCGATGATGTAAATCTTGCCGTCACTGCCCACAATCAAGTTGCCGGCGGTAGGACTTGTATGGCAGACCGTAACGAGCTCTGACACCTGACTCAACTGCTGGTAGCCAGCTTCATTCAAGAGCTGCAGACCGATGCCCATCAACCGGATAAAGTCATCAGCTACTTTCCAGAACCGCCGGCCAAACTTGCCCTTCCGGGCGCCTTCAGCCAGCTGCCGGTAGCGCTCCAGATCCTCTGCCTGCCCAGTATACCTATCCTGCCAGTGGGCAGGAAAGCTGCGCTGGCAGTTTTCCGGAGCTTTGTAGTCCTGTAACAAGCGGTGCATCTCGCCGAGGATCTTAGCTGCCATTTCCAAATGAAAAGGATCCTCAGAGTTGATTTCCTCACCCTGAATCCAGGCAGTCATATAGAATAAGCCCTCGGGGGTCTCAACATAAGGCAGGCCGTCCCTGGTTAGATGGAGAGGTGTAGTCCTCCTCCAGCCTTTACCAGCTAAATGTTCCAGAACTCCGTGAACATATGCCAAGTCAGCCTGGGAGTACTTAAACTCCTTGATCTTCTTCCAGCCCTGACTGGTGTTGACCCGAAAGACTCTCCCTCGTTTCTCAGCGTGGAGTATCCGTAGGTCATAAGCATCCGCAATGGACTGGAGTACCCCATATTGACTGAGCACCCGTCGAAAACCTGAGCGACGCCGTTTTTCGCTTCTGCCCATTCCCGTTCCCTCCCGTCGGGATGTCAGCTTCCGTATATTAATATGATAGGAACGAAATCCCTGTGCTTCATTCACCAAATCTCCAGCGGGCAAATATAATAAGTACGCACTATGGCCCTGAATTACCAACCGGCTGCAGGTGCCTAGGAAAGGGTGGAGAGCTGGTGACCGTGGAAATGGCGGCTGCCCTCCGCTTCGGCATTAAACCTAAGGAAATCACAGCAGTTCGCCGAGCCTTTAGAGTTGTCAGTGATCAAGGTATTTTCGCTCTAAAGGAGAGCCGCCAAAGGGAAGCTGATATACAGTTCATCCATGCTGCGAAGGAACACCTATATAAGCAAGGTATGAAAAATATCGACCGATATGTCCTCGACGAAGAAGGACGTCCTTACATAGACATTGAAGGACGTTTCTTCGTCATGAGTCCTTGGGTAGAGAGCCGGGAGGCCCATTACGAATCCACAGCCGATGTGGCCGCCGCTGCAGCTCAACTTGCGAAGCTGCACCAAAGGGCCCAGGGTTTTGAGCCGCCCCCTGTGTCTGAGCGGATACTGTGGAGTACCTGGCCCCAGTTATGGCAAAGGCGGCTGGACCTTCTGGAAAAGTACAGGCAGATAGCAGAGGAAGAAAGCAGCCTGAGCCGCTTTGCCCGCCGCTTTCTAAGGCATATTGACCGATATCACGAACAGGGACGGGAAGCCTTAGAGCTGCTCTCCCAGTGTAACTATGAACAGGTATGCAGCCGTTACCGGGAAGTAGGCAGCATCTGCCATCACGACTATTCTGAAAGGAATGTACTTTTCACCCCCGAGGGCAGCATCCACCTTGTGGATTTTGATTACTGTATCTGCGACCTTCCCATCCACGACCTGGTCAACTTCCTGCGCCGGGTGGCCAAGTTCACAGATTATGACGGAGATGTGGTTTGCCTCGCCTTGGCAACGTATCTGGACAGGAACCCGCTGCCCTTGGAAGAACTGCAGCTGTTTGTTCCTCTTTGGCTCTGGCCCCAAAAGTTTTGGGAAGTGGCCCACCAATACTATGGAGAAACCAGGACGCGGCCGAGGAATAAGTACGCTGACCGCTTACGCAGGCGCTGCCGCACCCGCAAGCAAGAACGGCGTTTGCTGGAACAAGTGGCCAGAACCTTCAAACTAGAATTAGGCGAACGGGTTCCGGAATGAAAGAGATAGGGAGAGAAAGCTGTGGCCAGGATCTGTATCGATGCCCGCCCAGCGGTCATCGCCCGGGGTACGGGCATTGGTAACTACACATATCAGCTCATTCAGTATTTGGCTGTGCTAGATGATCAGCATGATTACTACTTACTGTGGCCGGATGATGGGACAAAGCCGCTGCCCATGCCGCCCCGTTTTCACTTCCACCCCATGTCCCGGGACCGGCGGAAAGAAGCCGAACAGCTGCCCCGGTGGCTGGAATCACAGGGGATAGAACTTTACCACGCGCCGGACAACGGCCTCCATGCCTTTCCGTCATATACGTGTCCCATGCTGGTTACCATCCATGACCTGATCCCCTTCGTCATGCCGGAGACTGTCCGCAGGGGATACCGGCGTAATTTCTTGGAGAAAGTGCCCAAGATCGCCCGGGAAGCCTGCGGTATTCTAACAGTCTCCGAGGTAGCCAAGAGGGATATTCACAGTATTCTCGGCATACCCCAAGAGAGAATCCGGGTAATTTACCCAGCCCAGGAGGCAGTTTTTGTGCCCGGGGATCCGGATTTGGCAAGATGCCGACTATACCAGCTATACGGAATCTCCAGTCCCTATATTCTCTACACCGGCGGGCTTAACCCCCGTAAGAACGTTGCGGAGCTCATCTATGCCTTTGCTAAGGCGCGAAAGTACTGGGATCGGGAAGTACAGCTGGTGATCCCAGGGGAGTTTTCTGACCAAGCAGAGCGACTGCCTCTTCTATGTCAAGCCCTCGGAGTTGACCAGTCTGTACTTTTCCTCGGTTTTGTTCCCATGGATGATATAGTGACCCTGTATCAAGGGGCGAGGCTCTTTGCTTACCCCAGCCTCTATGAAGGCTTTGGGCTGCCACCCCTCGAGGCCATGGCTTGCGGCGTTCCGGTCATCACTAGTCCAGTACCCTCTGTCACTGAAGCTGCAAAAGGTGCAGCACTTCTCTTTAATCCAGAAGATACTACCTCTTTAATTGACCGCCTCAACCGGGGCCTATGGGAGGTGCCTCTTAGGGAAACCATGCGCCAAAGGGGATTAGCCGCGGTGTCTCCCTTGAGCTGGGAAAAAACTGCTGCAGAAACCTTGGCAGTGTACAATGAGATTCTCGGTGCCCACAGGCATAACGAAGGGCAGGTGAGGCCAATTGAAGGTTGACCCCCGCTTGCACAAATGGACGAAAAAACTGCCCCGCTGCAAAAGTTATCTACACATCTTGGACATATTGGAATCGTTGGTACCCATTCTTGTAGCGGTGGCCACTTTACTGGTATTCTTCATCCTGATCCTCAACCCCGGGACTCTGCTGGCTATCGTCACCTTCCTGCTGGTCCGTGCAGTCCTTGGGTTCACACGAAAATGCTAAACCGAGCAACTAATCCGGAAAGGTTCTTGTAAATTCTTTAAGCTTTCTATCTAAAGACTCCGAATAGACTCCTCCCTGTTGCTGGCATTTAACGCGATTTTCTAGCAATCTTAATATCTGTCGGCGGTTCCCCCATGAAGGGAATGCCTGCCAAGGAGCTTTAAAGCCCATTAGCCTTGCCCTTCGCCTCCTCTCGGCCCCACCGATATCCTCTTAATCAGCTCCATTCTGTTATCCCACAGCGATTTGCTTTTGGGCCTTTCAACGACTACAATGTAGGTAGTGCCTGTCAGGGAGGTGTGGAAGTGGACACTCGCAAACTAGTTCGGGCAGCCTTTATCGCAGCCGTTTATATTCTTTTAGTATATATATTTGCCGGGGTCAGCTTTGGCATTTTTCAGCTGCGTCCCGCGGAGGCTCTTACTCTACTGCCCATACTCTACCCCGAGGCGGTTCCGGCCCTCTTCGTTGCTGTAATGCTCAGCAACATCCTGGGCGGTTTGGGCCCTTGGGATGTGTTTGGCGGGAGTCTTGTAACCCTCCTGGCTGCTTGGCTGACTCATCGCTATCGGCACAGCTGGATAGCCTATGCCTCTCCCATAATCTGTAATGCACTCTTGATCAGCATCTACCTACACCTGATTTTTGAAGTGCCCTACTGGCTGGCAGTGGTAGGCATAGGTGTCAGCGAAGCCTTTTCCGTCCTGGTTTTGGGCATACCTCTGCTCAAGCTGCTTGAACGTCGGGGTAGTCGATAGCAGGAGCGCAGCAAGCCACTTTCCACAACGTGTGATTGTGTTAATTATCACAAACTACAGGCAAAATAGAACATTTCTCTTATAGAGCCGTCTATTCGAGAAAAATCGACAGGAGATAGGTTAAGCGATAACGAATAATGAGCTGGTTACGATCTCGTCCCGTTACGATATCGTTAACCAGCAGTAATATTGTAGCAAACTGAACGGAGGTAGGACATGAGTACAGCAAGAACCTTTAGGGGAGGGATACACCCTGTCGGCTACAAAGAGCTGACCAGCGGCAAAGCCATCGTCACGATGCCTGCCCCCGCTGAAGTCACCGTTCTCCTAAAGCAGCATGTAGGAGCCCCTTGCAAGCCCCTTGTGAAGAAAGGCGATGTCGTCAACAAGGGGCAAAAAATCGGTGATTCTGATGAGTTCATCTCTGCACCTGTCCATGCACCGGTCTCTGGCGTGGTAAAGGCAATTCAGCCGTGCAAAGACCCATCGGGCAGCATTGTACAGGCTGTAGTAATTGAAAATGACGGTGAGGAACGTTTAGATCCCAGCATCGAGCCTCACCCAGACTTGGACCAGCTAGATGCCGAGACTATTAAGAGTATTGTCCGAGAAGCGGGCATCGTCGGTCTGGGGGGAGCCACCTTCCCAACCCATGTCAAACTATCACCGCCCCCGGACAAGAAGATCGAAACTTTGATTGTCAACGGTTGTGAATGTGAGCCTTATCTCACCTGTGACCACCGCCTCATGGTCGAGCAGCCCGAGCGGGTGGTATTTGGAACCAGGGCCATGATGAAGGCTCTCGGTATCAAGCAGGCCTACATCGGCATCGAGGATAATAAGCCTGATGCCATTGCCGCGCTGAATAAGGCAACAGCCGATTATCCTGACATTGAAGTCGTACCCTTGAAGTACAAGTATCCCCAAGGCTGCGAAAGACAGCTAATCACCGCTATTACCGGTAAACAGGTGCCGGCTAATGGTCTGCCCATGGATATCGGCATCGTAGTCAATAATGTAGAGACTGCAGCAGCTGTGCAGACAGCCATAGAAACCGGCATGCCCCTCATCGAACGGGTAGTCACTGTTTCCGGGGAAGGAGTCAAGAATCCGCAAAACCTTTTAGTCCGGATTGGTACTCCCATTGGTGAAGCTATTGAAGCCGCCGGCGGGTTTAACGGTTCCCCCAAGCAGGTCATCATCGGAGGCCCACTAACAGGGGTTACCCAATCTGACCTGTCGGTTCCGGTCACCAAGTGCAATACCGGCATTCTGGTGTTCAATGAGCTCAAGAAACCTAACAAACCTGAACCGTGTATCCGCTGCGGCCGGTGTGTCGATGTTTGTCCAGCCTTCTTACTGCCGGTGACATTGGCCAACCTATCTGATATTGGCCAATTCGACAAGGCAGTAGAGATGGGATTACTCAGTTGTGTGGAATGCGGCAGCTGTTCCTATGTATGCCCTGCCCACCGCTTCCTGCTGCAGAGCATTCAGCTGGCTAAACAGGAAGTAGAGGCCAAGAGCTACAAGAAAACTAGCTAAGAGGGAGGAGACTACTCATGCCAGATAGCGTGAAAAACACTGATATAAAGCTTATAATGTCTCCGGCCCCCCATGTGTCAGATACGGATACAGTTCCAAAGATAATGTTCGGGGTCGTAATTGCTTTAATACCAACTCTCCTTGCATCACTGTACTTTTTCCGCCTTCAGGCCTTCAGGCTAGTAGCAATAACAGTTGGTGCTTGCGTTCTTACAGAGTGGGCCTTTCAGAAATTGAGGGGAAAACCCATCACCCTCTATGACGGCAGCGCCATAGTCACAGGACTGCTCTTGGCCTTTAACCTGCCACCGACTCTACCCTCGTGGATGGCAGCTGTGGGTGGGGTTGTAGCAATGGGTTTGGGCAAGCATGTGTTCGGCGGTCTCGGCCACAATCCCTTTAACCCAGCCTTAATCGGAAGAGCTTTCCTGCTGGCTTCATTTCCTGCCGCGATGATTAGATGGACAAGTCCCATAGACGGCATGTCAACGGTCACCCCCCTGGTTCAACTGCAGATGGGGCGAATTACCGCCACCTACTGGGATTTATTCATCGGTAATATTGGAGGCTGTATTGGAGAGACATCAGCCCTAGCTATTTTGATTGGTGGCCTGTATCTACTGTACAAGAGATATATTGATTGGCGAATTCCTGTCAGTTATCTCGGTACAGTCGCCGTGATTGCCCTAGCCTTTGGTCAGGATCCAATCTTCCATTGGTTGGCAGGCGGTCTCATGCTCGGTGCTTTCTTTATGGCTACTGATATGGTGACTACGCCCATTACCCGCAGAGGCAAGTGGCTGTTTGGTATCGGAGCTGGAATTGTCCTGATGGTGATTCGCCAATGGGGCAGCTATCCAGAAGGAGTAACCTATTCGATTCTCTTGATGAACGCCTTTACACCTTTGCTGGACCACATTACGCGACCAAGACCCTATGGGGAGGTGAGAGCCCATGCGTGACAGTTTGAGATTAGTCGTAGTCCTGACTTTGGTCGCCACCTTATCAGGTGGGATCTTGGCCTATACTTGGGACAAAATAATGCCTATAATTGAAGCCAACAATGCAGCAGCTTTGGCAGAATCCATACTGGAGGTAATGCCGGGTGCTGTTTCCTACGAGATCTGGACAGTAGAAGCCAGCAGTTCTGTAGATGTGGACGCTGCCGCCAGCTCCACCGTGGCTACAGATAGTGCTGCCGGCAGCACCCTTGATGCAGACGCAACGGCCACCGGCACTGTTGCCGACGCAGATGCCACCGCCACCAGTACTGTTGTAGATGCAGACGCAACTGCCAGCGGCACTGCTGATGCCGATGCTACCGCGACAGGTACTACCGCCACAGCCGATGCAGATGCTACTGCTTCCGGCACTGTGGATGCAGACACTACTGCCACCGCCACCGCGGCTACAGATAGCGCTGCCAGCAGCACCCCTGATGCAGACGCAACTGCCAGCGGCACTGCTGATGCCGATGCTACTGCCAGCGGTACAGTCGACGGCACCAGCGGCAGTTCCTTGGTCGCTAATAACCTCACCATCTACCGCGGCTTGGACGCCAATGGCAATACAGCCGGCATAGCTATGGCTTTTGAAGCAAACGGCTATGGAGGCCCCATCAGAATGATGGTCGGTGTCGATCCAGCTACCCGCAGGCTGACCCAGGTTAAGGTGCTGGGCCACTCGGAAACCCCTGGTTTGGGTGCAAGGATTACTGAACCGGCTTTCTTGAGACAGTTTGAGAATAAGTCCATCGACGATGCCTTCGTCGCCAAACAGGATGTCGATGCAATTGCCGGCGCTACTGTCTCAAGTCTAGCAGTAGCTGGTACCATCAAGGCAGCTCTAACAGAGGTAGAGACTGAATTGCGCGCGGGAGGTGCCTGGTAATGCAAACAAGTATCTATCGAGAGTTTCTCAAGGGCCTGTGGGATGAACATCCAACACTACGGTTGTTGATCGGTATGTGTCCCACCCTGGCCGTTACCACTGCGGCTGTCAATGGCTTTGGCATGGGTCTTTCGGTTATTTTTGTCCTGGTCTGCTCGTCAGTGTTGATTTCTTTGATTAGGAATTTCATTCCCAGCCAGGTTCGCATCCCGTGCTTTATCATGATCATTGCTACCTTCACCACGATCATTGATATGGTACTGGCAGCTTACTTTCCTGGTCTGCACGAAGTCTTGGGATTGTTTATCCCGCTCATTGTCGTCAACTGCATTATCTTGGGACGGGCAGAGGCCTACGCCTGTAAGAATCCGCCTTTCCGGGCTTTTATAGATGCCCTGGGCATGGGATTGGGGGTTACCTGGGGCCTGACCTTCATAGGTGCCATTAGAGAGATTATGGGTATGGGCACTCTGTTTGGCCTTCCGGTTTTGCCGGAGACTGCCACCTCCTGGATTATATTCCTACTTCCTCCGGGTGCTTTCTTTACCCTAGGAATCGTAGTAGGAGCCATGAACCACATCAACTATGTTATGGAACGCCGTCAACGCCAGCAGGCATCAAGATGCATGACTGCTGGTCAGGCGGTCCAGGGTTAAAGGGGGGTAAGAGACATGACCAATCTAGCCCTGGTTTTCATTGGTGCTGTGTTAGTAAATAACTTTGTCTTAGTCAGATTCCTAGGGATCTGCCCATTTCTAGGAGTCTCCAAACAGCTAGATACTGCCCTGGGAATGGGAATGGCTACCACCTTCGTCATGGTGCTCTCCGGCGCCGCTACGTGGCTGGTGGAGCATTACATTCTCGTACCTTTTGGGCTGCCCTTTCTGCAGACCCTGTCCTACATCTTGATCATCGCCTCGTTGGTGCAGGTGGTCGAAATGTTTCTGCAGAAAACGAGTCCTGCCCTATACCGGGCTCTGGGCATATTCCTGCCCTTGATTACCACCAACTGTGCAGTCTTGGGTCTGGCCCTCATGGCAACATAGCAGAGCTATACTCTCATCGAAACCATCGTCTTTGCCCTGGGGACCGGAGTCGGGTTTACCTTGGCCCTGGCCGCTATGGCAGGAATCCGAGAACAAATGGAGTTTGCCGACATTCCCAAGGCACTGCGGGGAGCCGGTATCACCCTGATCACCGCTGGCCTAATGTCTCTAGCCTTTATGGGTTTCTCCGGTCTAATCGCCATGTAGTATGGGGAAGTCGCAATGCACCTGTAGGAGGGAAAACAAATGGCCAATGTAGTCCTAGTCTCCCTAGCCAGCATGGCAGGTGTGGGAGTATTGCTTGGAGCTGTAATCGCGATGGCCTACCGCAAGTTTGCGGTGGAGTCAGATCCCAGAATAGATGAAATCGAAGAGGTTCTCCCTGGAGCAAACTGCGGCGGCTGCGGTTATCCCGGATGCCGAGCCTTTGCCGAAGCTGTTGCCAGAGGTAACGCTCCAGTTGACGGATGTCCCGTGGGAGGCGCCACTGTGGCAGCTTTAGTCGCTAAGATCATGGGTGTTGAGTCCGAGGGCGACAGCCGGCGTCTAGTGGCATTGGTCCGCTGCGGCGGCGGCCGTGCCGAGGCCAAGGAAACAGCTGAATATATAGGTCTAGAGGACTGCCGGGCAGCCCAGCTGCTGGGCGGCCACAAAGGATGCCAGTACGGCTGCTTAGGCCTGGGCAGCTGCGTAAAGGCTTGCCCCTTTGATGCAATGTATATGAACGACAACGGCCTGCCTGTAGTAGTTAAAGAACGCTGCACTGCTTGCGGGCTCTGCGTCAAAGCCTGTCCCCGGGATTTGATTGCCCTGGTACCCGATGATATGTTCGTCCATGTCCTCTGCCGCAGCTATGATGCCGGTAGGGTCGTCCGCAGCCACTGCCAGGTGGGTTGCATAGGCTGCAAAGCCTGTGAGCGGGTATGTGAAGATGACGCCATCCATGTCACGGACCTCTTAGCAGAGATCGATTATGACAAGTGTACTAACTGCGGAAAATGCGCGGAAGCATGTCCCACCAAAGCCATTATCATCGAAGAGGGACAGCCGCGGGTAGTCTCAGCAGCTAGCTAAATCCAAGCATATTAAGTCCTTAGAGCCGCCTGGAAGCAGGCGGCTCTTGCTGTTTATTCAAGACGAACCTGAGGAGGCTGACCAATTCAGGTGGGCCCGTACTGAGCTCATAGCGAAAAGGATCATCTTGTAGAAAGGGAACTTGTGGAGACAGGGAGTACTATAAACAACGAGATACTATCGACCAGCAAATAAGGAGGAGATAGTATGGACGCCCTACAGGCAATTAGGACCCGGAGAAGCATTAGAAAATATGAGAATAAACCCATCCCTAAGGAAACCTTGGAGGCCATCGTCGATTGCGGACGCCTTGCTGCCAGCGGCCGTAATGAACAACCCTGGGAGTTCGTAGTAGTCACTGACCCCAATATCAAGCAGCAGATCGCGGATGCCACCGATTACGGCAAGTTCATTGCCCAGGCAGCTGCTTGCATTGCCGTTTTCTGTCGAGATACCACATTCTACTTGGAGGACGGTGCGGCAGCAACCCAAAATATTCTCGTAGCCGCCTGGGCTATGGGAGTCGGCAGCTGCTGGATAGCGGGAGATAAGAAGCACTATGCCTCCACCATAAGAACCATCGTCGGAGCTCCCGAGAATACCAAGCTGGTGTCCCTTATCGCCCTGGGATATCCGGCAGAACAGCCCACCAGGCCTAAGCGAGACTTATCAGAGGTCATCCATTGGAACCGCTTCTAAGGAGGACCGGCGGTTTTTCTCTGAGGCCAAACACCCCGGAAGCTTTCAGCCTTCCGGGGTGTTTAAGCTTATATATTCAATCTGCTGCTTCTTGCTTCTTATTGGTTCTTGTGTTTGGTAGGATGATCCGGTCCAAGACCTCACACATATCGGCGAAAATGTCCTCCATGCCCTGGGAAGCATCGATGGGATAAAGCAGTCCGAGTTTCTGGTAGAAATCCTTAATGGGCTGAATCTCTGCTTCGTAAACCTCCATCCGGTGGCGAATTGTTTCGGGATTATCATCATCCCGCTGGATCAGACGTCCCCCGCAGGAACACCGTTCCAGCCGGTAGAACTGCACGTGAAAGGTTTTATTACATCGATCGCAAATACGTCTTCCCGATAAGCGCTCAATAATCAATTCTACAGGTAGCTCCAACAAAAACACCACGTCTAGCCCCGGCGGATGGTCCTTTAAGTATTTATCCAAGTGCTGTGCCTGCAGTAGATTTCTGGGATAGCCATCTAGAATAACGCTTTCATAACGCTGCAGTTGGTTTTCGATGATCATGTTCACTATTGCGTCTTCTACCATGTCACCTTTGCTGAGAGTCCCCCCGATAGCACGGCCGATCTCACTTTGCTCAGCAACTTCTTTTCTGAGCAGATTCCCCATGGATAGGTGAACCGCACCGTACTTGGTACTCAACAATCTCGCCTGGGTGCCCTTACCTGCACCCGGCGCGCCTAAGATAACGATCCGCATACATACACACCTGCTCTCATTTTGTATAACATGTCGGTGATGATTGCCTCTGCTCGGTTGATCAACCTCTACAGCGTCAACATGAATATCTTCTCTAAAAGGCTAGATATCCCTTGGAGAAATATCATGCAGCACAGCCATCTTTACGTAGAGTTTGCTTTTAACCGTCTCTGAAGGGCGATTATTCAGTCCAAAACCACATGCTTGGCCCCGCTGATGCCTTCAATCTCATCTATGGCCTTTAAGACGTGGGGTGGCAAGGGTGCATCGCAGCTTAACACCATTACAGCTGGACCACCCGGCTCCTTGCGCCCAACCTGCATAGCAGCAATGTTAATCCCAGCCTGACCGAGAATGGTACCTACCTGACCGATAATACCCGGCCGATCCTGGTGTGGTGCCACCAGCAGATAACCGGAAGGAATCAAATCCAACCGGTAGCCGTTGATCTCCACCATCCGGGGGGAGTCGGGCTGAAAAACACTGCCGGCAACAGTAAAGGTTCCTTGGGCCGTCTCCACCTGGACCCCTATCCTGTTATGATAATCATCGCCGTTGCCTCTATGAACGGTCTCTACCTTGATCCCTCGCCGCTTTGCGAGATACTCAGCATTGACTAGATTTACGTGGTCATCGACAATCCGTTCCAGCAGGCCCTTGAGAATAGAGGTAGTGACTGGCCCCGTTTGAAAATCAACTAGAGCCCCACTGTAGGTAACCTGTACCCGGCTGATGCCGCCGACGGTCTGGGCAAGGAAGCTGCCCAGCTTCTCTCCCAGTTTAAGATAGGGAGCCAGCTTATTCATTACCTCCGGTGCTATAGCTATCATATTCACCGCATTGCGGGGTAGACCTCCATCTAAGACCTGGGCAATGGCCTCAGCTACATCCACAGCCACATGCAGCTGAGCTTCCTCCGTCGAGGCTCCCAAATGGGGTGTAAGAACCACATTGGGGCACTCCAAGAGCGGGCTGGATGTTACCGGCTCCTCCTCAAACACATCTAGAGCAGCACCGGCAACTTTGCCGCTCTTCAAAGCTTCCGCTAGTGCGGCTTCATCCACAATTCCACCCCTTGCGACATTGATGAGCCTGACCCCCGGCTTCATCTGGGCAATGGCCTCTGCATCCAAGAGGTGCCTGGTTTCGTCGGTCAAAGGCATATGGATAGTGATAAAATCCGATTGTTCCAGCAGAGTGTTAAGAGAGACTAGTTCGACGCCTATTCGTTTGGCCTCTTCCGGCGAGATATACGGATCATAGGCTATGCAGTGCATTTCGAAGGCTCGGGCCCGGCGGGCTACAGCAGAACCGATTCGCCCCAAGCCCAGAATACCCAAGGTCTTTTGCCTTAACTCAACCCCCACCAAATGTTTGCGCTCCCAGCGGCCCTGTTTCAGACTGGCATGGGCTTCTGGAATATTACGGGCTAAGGCCAACATGAGGGCTAAGGTGTGTTCTGCCGCCGCGATGGTGTTCCCATCGGGAGCATTGACGACTATGATCCCGTGCTCGGTAGCAGCATTGAGATCAATATTGTCTACCCCAACTCCAGCCCGACCGATCACCTTGAGGCGATGGCCGGCTGCAATGATAGGGGCTGTTACCTTTGTGGCACTGCGAACAATTAAAGCATCATAAGCACCAATTCGCTCAACCAACTCTGCCTCTGTCAAACGTTCCGGGACTATATCAACCTGCCAGCCTGGACGCTGCAGCGCCTTAACGCCGGCTTCTTTAACTCCGTCGAGAACTAGAATTTTCAAACCATCCAACCTCCGTTTCACCCGCATCTCATCCAGCCAAATGGACGCTGCATTCTGTAAAGGCAGCAGCATCCAAAGGAGCTTTATTCTCTGTCAGCATCCGGCAAACGGATAAGACACATAGCTCTTCAAGGGGACTGTTTCTACAAAAGGGCCCCCTCGGCAGCTCTCACCCCTACCCCTAATTCGACAGGAACACCCAATTTATGGAGCGCCATCTCCAAGGCAGCGATGGCCATGACAACATCGAGTTCAGTACAGTAGCCCATATGGCCGATCCGCAGGAGTTTACCCTTGAGCTTCCCTTGACCACCGGCGAAATTAACACCCATCTTCTGTTTAAGGAGCTTGGAAAGGTCGCCGGCAGAAATCTCCGACCCGGGTAGAAAGGCGGTAACGGTGTGGGATGCTATGGCATCATCCTGAACAAGAAGCTGCATCCCTAAGGCCTTGACTCCCGCCCGGGCAGCTGCTGCCATCCGGGCATGCCTTTGGAATACCTGGGGCAGCCCCTCAGCTAAGATCAGATCCAGGGCTGCATCTAGTCCGAAGAACAGGGATACAGCCGGTGTCCAAGGAGTGTTCTGATCGGCAAAGCTCTTCCGGGCCTCCAACAAACTGAAATAAAACCGTACACCGCTGTTTGCTTCAATAACCTGCCATGCTTTAGGACTGACGCTAACCAAGGCCAATCCGGGAGGTAGCATCAAGGCTTTCTGAGAACCGGTCACCATGAGATCCACATGCCACTCATCGGTACGGATATCCATGGCCCCCATACTGCTCACCGCATCCACCAAAAGCAGCGCATCGGTATCAGCCAAGAAGCTGCCGAGAGCAGCAATATCATTGGTGACTCCCGTTGACGTCTCGTTGTGGGTAGCCAAGACCAGTTTGAAGGGGCCTTCCTTTTCCCAAATCCGAGCCACTTCTTCCATATTCAGCGCAGTTCCCCACGGAAACTCTACCTTAGTAACCTCAGCTCCATAGGCAGCAGCGATTTTGGCAAAGCGCTCGCCGAAGTTACCGGTGATCAAGGCTAACACCCGATCACCGGGGCTGACAGTGTTAGCAATGGCGGTTTCCATGCCGCCGGTTCCTGAAGTAGTAAGTACGAACAAATCATTGGTGGTCTGGAAGACCTGTTTGGCCTTCTCTACGATTTGGCCGTGGAGTTCTGCAAAATCCCGGCTCCGGTGACCGATCATCGGCTGACTCATGGCTGCGACTACCTGGGGCGGTACGGGAGTCGGTCCCGGGGTGTAAAGGTAATTCTTGTCCAACATGGCAGATGTAACCTCCTCATAATAAGATGACAGGTCAAGCATTGCGCTTGACCTGGTTAAATGGCAATAAAGAAGCTCTTTCTCAAGTTCCCCTGTCCTTTTGCCTGAGAGATTGACCACCAGTCATTGATGGTTTGCTCCTTCGGCGCCTGATCACCAGGTCTCTCCAGAGGTCTGTCCCGTTACAGTTTCCGTGCTGACGCACACCTGAGAGTTTGAGGCTTTCAGCCCTTGCCCCTTCGGTAGGATAGTAATCCTTTTTCTGCAACGTTCATCCAGCCGCTATGGATTTTCATTTATGTGCCTATATGCACTAATTATAGGAATTGGTCATTACCAATGTCAAGATTATTCCTGTTGCTGATATGTTAAATCACTGGGAAGGCGCAGCCACCCCTGGGCAGGATATCCAAGGTCTTGCCCCGAAATTCGTTTTAGCAGCGTGATTGACATTTTAAATTTGCCGGGAATGGGGTGTAAATATGGGCAGTCTAGCAGAGGAATACATATTGGGCATTGATTCCAGCACCAGCGGGACCAAGGCATGTCTGTGGACGCTAGAGGGGAAGCTGGCTGCCAGCGGCTCATCGCCCCATTTAGTCCAGCGGCCCCATCCGGGCTGGGCGGAACAAGAGGCCAGTTGGGATAAGGCCCTGACTAGAGCTCTGGCTCAGCTGTTTAGTCAGACTAATATCCGACCTCAAGAGATAGCCGCGGTGGGCATCACCCATCAGCGCCACAGCTTTGTACCGGTGGACACTAGCTGCCGCCCTTTGGCACCTGCTATCCTGTGGAACGACATTCGCTGCCAAGCTGAGATCGACTTCTTAACCGAGACCATCGGCAAAGAGAAGTTGTATCGGACTACCGGTATTCCTCCTGGCCCCTGGTCCCTGGCCAAAATTCTTTGGCTCAAGCGCAATCGGCCTGAGCTATTTGCCCGAACACACAAGTTTCTCCTGGTCCACGATTATCTTATATACCACCTTACCGGAAAGCTCTGCACTACCGAAAGCTCTGCCTCAGCCATGGGGTGTCTGGATATACTCAACCGACGGCGGTGGGCGGATTCTGTGCTTACAGCGCTAGAAATCCCTGTGGAGAAGTTCGTGTCCTCCATCTATCCAGCAGGCACGATGCTAGGGAGGATAACTTCCGCGGCCGCCGAGGCAACAGGACTAAAGGAAGGGACGCCGGTAATCGCAACCGCGGGAGATCAAGTCTGCGGTTGTTTAGCTGCCGGCCTATTACGAACCGACCAAGTGGGAGTCAACAGCGGCACTTCTCTTACTTTCCAAACCCTCACAAATGAGCCCACCTTTGACCCAGACTGCCACTACATTTTGGAGATCAGCCCTCTAGGCTGCTATGCCTCGGAGACAGTGATTTTCAGCGGTGTATCGGATCTTTGCGAATGGTACCGGCGGGTCTTCGCCGGCCTTGAGGAACAGCAAGCCCAGCTGACAGGGGCGTCTGTCTGGGAAATGATTTTCGACGCAACCGCTATTATACCGCCGGGTTCGGATGGATTGATGGTTTTTCCCTTTTTCCAAGGGGGGCAAGCTCCTTACTGGTCCAATGACGCTAGAGGCATGGTGATCGGCCTCAGCACTGCCCATACCCGGCACCATGTAGCTAGAGCCATTCTAGAGGGGCTGGCCTATGAGGCCCGGCGGCAGATTCATCTGCTGGAATCGGGAACCGGCAACCGCATTGAAGAAATTCTCCTGTACGGAGGCGGCGCCCGCAACCGGCTGTGGTGTCAGATCCTGGCCAGTGTCAC
>JAAZHE010000032.1 GCA_012510855.1 Bacillota bacterium
ATTAATGTATTCTTGAGAAAGAGAGTAAAAGGTGCGTTGGCACTCCATGCATCAATGAAATTCCTCCACCGGGGCGGAGATGGTATCCATTTGGGAGGATACTGGTATAACTGAGCGTTTTCCTTTAGTGCAGTTGACAGCATCCATAGAAAAGGCAAGAGAAAGATAATTGATAGTCCTATCAGCAGGACGTAGACAATAATCCGGCCCGCAATTTCAGATTTTCTCTTGCTGTGATAAACGGCAGAACTCATCGATACACCCCCTACTTGTTCCGCACTTCGCCCTCATAGAAGACCCATTGAGAGGACAGTTTGAACTGCATTGCGGTAAAGAACAGAAGGATAACAAATAGGATCCAAGCTAGAGCACAGGCATAGCCCATGTGTAGGTACTGGAATCCCCTTCGGTAGATATAGTAGACATAGAATAGTGTCGAGTTAACTGGTCCCCCGGAGGTCATAACATAGGCTTGGGTAAAAGCCTGGAATGAATTAATCACGCCGATAATCAGTGTGAAAAAGATTGTAGGGGACAACATGGGAATAGTAATATGCCGGAAACGGGCCCATGAGTTGGCTCCATCTATGCTGGCTGCCTCATACAGCTGTTCTGGGATTCCCTGTAACCCAGCAAGATAAATAACCATGGTGCCTCCGGTCCCCCAAAGACTCATAAGGATAAGAGCGGGTTTCGACCAGACTGGGCTCTGCAGCCAGAGCGGGCCCCTAATACCTAAGTAGGACAAGAGAGTATTCACCAAACCGCCATTGGGGTCCAGTAACCACATCCATAGAAGCGATACTGCTACGCCTGATGTCACAGAGGGCAGGTAGAAAATCGTCCTGAACAATGCTAAGCCTCTTACTTTCTGGTTCAACAAGACTGCTAAAAACAGCGCCACCGCCATACCAAGGGGCACACTAATGACTGTATAGTAGACGCTATTATATAGAGCGGTTTTAAAGGTCTTATCGTTGAACAGGATGGTTTGATAGTTCTCTAACCCTACCCACCACGGCGGTGTAGTAATGTCGTACTCATAGAAGCTGAGTACCAGGGACGCAATCATCGGCCCCAGGGTAAAAAGGAGAAAACCGATAATCCACGGAGAAGCACAAATGATACCCTCTAACCTTTCTTGTCGAAGTAGGGAACCTTTCTTCTTAGCCATATGGATACATCCTTCCAACAAAGGGGGGGAAGACCCCCCCCAATGTAATTACCGTCTCTCCAGCGAACGCCATGCCCGTCGCAAAGAATCATTTACTCTTTCTTCTGCATCTGCCAGAGCCTCTGCCGGGGATTTCATCCCTTGCACCGCCATCTCAATTTCTTCACCCAAGAATTCACCAAACTCCCGGCCATTTACAACCACAGGATACGGCCGAACATGACCTTCAACCAGAGCCTCCATGAATATTCTGGCAGTCCTATCATCTGCAACATAAGGATGGTCCTGCATGGATATTCTAGGCGGCAAGAAGCCCATGGTCTCATTGTAAGCCACGAGACTTTCTGGCTCCATCAGGAATTCCAGGAACTTCCACGCTTCATCAGGGTGTTTTGCCTGGGTGGTTATTGTCCAATAATCGGTGTACACAACGCCTGCTCTTCGCTGTCTGCCGATAGGCAAAGCGATGCCGATCTCATCTACCAGATGAGGCGCGTATTGCTCCATTTCTACTACCGCATAGCGGGAGTCTATCTTCATTCCGATGCGCCCGGCGGGGAATGAAGGAATCATCTCTGAAGGCAGGGCAGCAGTTCCCGGAGGGATCAGAGTACGGTACAAGTCTACGTAATACTCAAGAGCTTCTACGCCTTCGGGGGTGTTAAACGCCGACACCCTGCCGTCAGGCGTAATCACCTCTCCACCGTTCTGCCAGAAGAAGTCTAA
>JAAZHE010000033.1 GCA_012510855.1 Bacillota bacterium
GCAGAGTCAGCTCAGGCAACGGCTTAAGGTGGATCAAACTTAAACGGCCAAGTGGATCACTTTTAGACTAGCGCCGGTGGTTCACTTTTAGCGGCCGAGTGGATCAAAATTACGTTGACGAACGCAAAGAAGGAAGGAGTAATAAGATTGGAAGGAGAATGAACTATAGCAGAAAAGCTGATTACATACACAAAGGATACAAACTTAAGACTGGTTAACACAAGAATGAGGATAATCAGTAAATTAAAGCGAAGACCCAAACAAGGGCTCGTTTTTCACAGGGATAGCGCGAACCCACCTAAGGAACGTCAAGTGGAAGTAGGGGGAAGGGGACAATTGCACCAGGATGACATATTGCTGGATGTACAGGATCTGAGGACGTATTTTCGCACTGAGCTGGGGCCTTTGCGTGCCGTTGATGGGGTGAGTTTCACTGTCCGCAAAGGCGAGACCTTAGGCCTTGTGGGAGAAAGCGGCTGCGGCAAGAGTGTTACAGCAAAATCCATCATGCAGATCCTGCCCAAATCGCAAGCTGAGATCGTTGGCGGTAGCATAATCTATTACCCGGAAAAGGGCGAGCCCATAGACATAGCGGTTTTGGATCCCCAGGGGCCTGAAATGAGGAATATCAGGGGCAATGAAATCGCCATGATATTCCAAGAACCCATGACGTCCCTCAATCCTGTATATACCATAGGGCAGCAGATCATGGAGGCAGTACAGCTGCATCAAAAGGTGGACCGCAAGACGGCACGGGAAATTGCCATTGAGATGCTGGAGCGAGTTGGTATCCCCGCTCCCCACGAAAGAGTTGATCAATATCCCCACGAATTTAGCGGCGGCATGAGACAGCGAGCGATGATTGCCATGGCCTTGTCGTGCAACCCGCGGCTTTTGATTGCCGATGAGCCGACAACGGCACTGGATGTGACCGTGGAGGCGCAGATCATTAATCTGCTTTTGGATCTGCAGGAGACCTATAGAACCTCCATTATGATGATTACCCACGATCTCGACGTAATTGGCGATATGGCAGATCGGGTTATTGTCATGTATGCTGGCTGGGTTGTGGAAAGCGGCATGGCGAAAGACATCTTCTACACGCCTACACATCCCTACACCCAAGGGTTGATGCGTTCTAATCCCCGCATTGGTGAAACAAAAAGGCTGATTCCCATTAGGGGTTCTGTACCCTCGCTAAAGAGTCTGCCAAAGGGCTGGTGCTATTTCGCCCCTAGATGCGACATGGTGCAGGATATCTGTGCCAAAGAAGAACCACCGGTTGTGGAAGTTGCCGACGGTCACTTTGTCAAGTGCTGGCGGGCTTGTTAGGAAGAGGTGATGTCGTGGCAGACCGCAACACAATTCTGAGAGTCAGAGGTCTCAAGAAGCATTTTCCTATCAGAAAAGGCATTTTCAAGAAGGTAGTTGGACTCATAAGGGCCGTTGATGGCGTTGATTTTTACCTCGATGAAGGCGAGTCGCTGGGCTTGGTAGGTGAAAGCGGCTGTGGGAAGACTACGACAGCCCGCTGCGTAGCTCGGTTGATTCAGCCAACCGAAGGCAGTATAGAATTCGCCATGGGTAATACTGTCGTAGATCTGGCTTCCTTGTCCCGCAAGGAGCTAAAGCCCTTTCGGCGGGAGATTCAGACGGTATTTCAAGATCCCTATTCATCTCTGGATCCCCGCATGACCATCGGGGACATTATGATGGAGCCGCTGAATATCCAAGGGATGGGAACCAAGAAGGAACGGGAGGATATTGCGGGAGAGCTTCTGACCAAAGTGGGATTGGGCCCATCGTATATGACCCGGTATCCCCATGAACTCAGCGGTGGGCAGCGCCAGCGGATTGGCATTGCTCGGGCGCTGACTTTAAGGCCCCGGATTCTGATTTGCGATGAACCGGTGTCAGCCCTTGACGTATCGGTGCAGGCCCAGGTCCTGAACCTCCTTTCCGACTTGCAGGAGGAATATAATCTAACATATCTTTTCATTGCCCACGACTTGAGCGTCATCGAACACGTCAGCGATAGAGTCGCAGTCATGTATCTCGGCAAGATTGTGGAGGTAGCCCGTAAGGAGCGCATCTTTCAAAATCCAAAACATCCCTATACCGCTGCCTTGCTGGCGGCTATCCCTGTAGGTGATCCTCTCCTTAGGAGGCGCCGTCAATCGCTGGAAGGTAGTGTGCCCAACCCCGCGAGTCCCCCACCGGGATGCCACTTCCACACCCGCTGTGCCTATGCGCAGGATATCTGTTCCAAGGAGAGGCCGGAACTGCGGGAGATTGATGATGAATCCACCCATTATGTGGCTTGCCATTTTGCCGAGGAACTTTCTTTGCCCGGTCTCAAGCCCCGGGAGACAAGGGAACTGGGCGGCAATAATCTTCAGGCATATTCATCATAGGACGTAAGGAGGCTGGGTATCGCATGGGTAGCTACCTGGTGAGAAGGGTCCTATATACCATCCCCACCGTCTTTTTTATCTCCATCATTGTGTTTATCATCATTCAACTGCCGCCGGGTAGCTGGGTGGACAACTACGTGGCCCAGCTGGCTAGAGAAGGGCAGGCTGTCAGTGAGCAGTATCTGGAGGCCCTCAAGGCAAGATACGGCCTTGATCAACCACTCCACGTCCGTTACTGGCGCTGGGTGCGAGGTTGGATCCGGTTGGACTTTGGCCGCTCATTTATGTGGAATCAACCGGTCTTGGACTTGGTCTGGGAGCGATTTGCCGCGACTGTAATCATATCCCTGGCCAGCATGTTCTTCATCTACGCCGTATCTATTCCCATCGCAGTGTATGGCGCAACCCATCAGTATTCTCTAGGAGACAATATAGCTACCTTTTTCGGCTTTGCGGGGCTTGCGGTGCCCAACTTTATGCTGGCTTTGATATTAATGTACATATTCTATACCCGCTTTGGCATTGTACCGGGCGGCCTTGTCTCCCCGGCATATCAGAACCAGCCGTGGTCCTTTGCGAAGTTTGTGGACGTTTTGAATCACCTGTGGGTGCCCATGATCGTCATCGGCATGGGCGGTACCGCCAGCACCATTCGAGTCTTGCGGGCAACGGTTTTGGATGAGCTGGGGAAGGACTATGTGGATGTTGCCCGGGCTAAGGGTCTGCCGGAGAAAGTCGTTATTTACAAACATGTGCTGCGGGTTGCCATTAACCCCTTGATCAGCCGCATTGTCTGGGAGCTGCCGCAGGTCATTTCCGGTTCTACCATTGTGGCTCAGGTTTTGAGTCTTCCCATCTTGGGGGCTCTGCTCCTCAGCAGCCTGCAAAGCCAAGATATGTACTTAGCCGGGACTATCATTCTTTTCCAGAGCGTGTTGGTTGTCATCGGTGGTCTCATATCCGATATCCTCCTGGCCTTAGCGGATCCCAGGATTAGATACGATTAGGGATGAACTTGATGGAGGCCCGCGGCTCACTACACACTCCTATGGAGGTGCAGATGTATATGTCCATGGACACAGCAGGGCAAGACCTCAAGCAGATTCCAGCCCTTGATGCTAAGCTCAGGGAGATCGAAGAGCTGGAGCAGAAAAGCTTAACCCAATGGCAGCTAATCTGGCGGGATTTCAAGAAACACCGATTGGCCGTTGTTGGGTTGGTGGTTGTCTGCTTGCTCTACCTTATAGCTATCTTAGGGGAGTTCTTGACACCCCATGATCCGCTGGTCCGGATGGGATTACCCAATGTGCCTCCTTCCAAGATCCACATTTATGAGCCCGAGACCGGGCTGCAGAGGCCCTTTGTTTACGGCTATAAAGGGCAAAGGAATCCCCGGACTCTCAAGATGGAGTATGTTGTGGACACAGACAAGAAGTTTCCCATTTACTTCTTTGTCCGGGGTTATAAATACAAGTTCTTGGGCCTGTTTGAGACCGATATCCATCTATTTGGAGTTGAGGAACCGGGCTATATATTCCTGTTCGGCACTGATACTTTGGGAAGAGACCTTTACTCCCGCACCATCATGGGTACCCGGATCTCAACTACCGTCGGCTTAATCAGTATCTTCTTCAGTCTGATCTTGGGGCTTGTCTTAGGGGGCATGTCGGCTCTCTTGGGGGGAACCGTTGACATGGTGATTCAGCGGATTATCGAGATCCTCCTCTGCATTCCCTCTATCCCTTTGTGGATGGGCTTGAGCGCTGCTTTGCCCAGAGAGTGGTCGCCTTTGGCTGTGTATTTTAGCATTACTATTATCCTCGCACTGCAGGGCTGGGTTCACGTTGCCCGGGTGGTGAGGGGTAGGTTCCTGGCCCTCAAGGAAGAACAGTTTGTCCTGGCTTCCGAAGGCTTTGGCGCCAGCTACTGGTATATCATTTTCCGCCATTTGATACCCAACTTCATCAGTTATGTCATTGTGAACATCACCGTCTCCATCCCCGGTGCGATTTTAGGTGAGACGTCTTTAAGCTTCCTGGGGCTGGGACTAAGGCCCCCGGTCATCAGCTGGGGAGTTCTACTGCAGGGAGCCCAGAATTTGCAAGCCATTGCCGAAAGCCCATGGCTGATGATCCCAGGGCTGTTCGTTATTGCTTTGGTACTGTCCTTTAACTTCATGGGAGACGGTCTTAGAGATGCGGCTGATCCTTATCGGGCAATTGGGAGGTGATATTGCGGAGGAAGTCTTAGGTGATTTGGAGATGAAGCTGCCGATTGCTTGCTTGATTACTACCCTTGGAAAGAGGAGGATGTCCATGCAAGTTCGGAGAAGACTTTTGATCACATTGCTGGTTTCGGTCCTTGCTGTTGCGCTAATGGGTTCACCTATTTGCGCGGCTAAGTACAATGAGGCGCCGATGCTGGCGGAACTGGTTGCTCGGGGAGAGCTTCCGCCGGTGGAGGAGAGGCTGCCTAAAAACCCTGTTGTGGTAGAGCCCATTGGGGAGATAGGCAAATACGGCGGTACTATCCGGATGGGTTTTGCGGGACGGCACTATGTATATAACTCCATGTTGGCTGGACGGTTCACTGACCACGAGCCCTTTACCTGGGATAAAGACGCGACCACCCTCACACCGAACTGGGTAGAGAGTGCAGAGATCAGCGAAGACGGTATGGTATTCACCGTGAAGCTGCGGGAGGGGGTAAAGTGGTCCGACGGTGTGCCCCTTACGGTAGATGACCTATTGTTCAACTATATCGACATAGCACAGAATCCGGACATTACTCCTTCGGTTCCCTCTTGGCTCCAGGGTGTTGAATTTAAGAAAATAGATGACTATACTCTGGAGTTCCATTTACCAAATCCGGCACCTATGTACATCTATGCATTTCAGACCAGTTCTCCTGGCATCTCGGGTCAGTCAATCATTCCCAAACATTATATGCAGCAGTTTCATATCGACTATGCGGACCCAGATGAGCTGGAGCGAATGATGCAGGAAGAAGGCGTCGATACCTGGGCGCAGCTGTTTGAACTAAAGGCAGCCAATGACAATCCTGATCGGCCCAACCTTTCTATGTGGAGACTGGTGGAGGCCACCAGTGAACGGGCAGTACTGGAGCGGAATCCCTATTATTGGAAAGTGGATACTGCCGGCAATCAGCTGCCCTATGTGGACCGGGTTATTCTGGAAATCGTTGGCTCCACGGAAGTTGTTACCATGAGGACCTTAGCTGGGCAGTATGACTTTACCATCTTCCACCTGGATCTAGCCGATTACCCAACTCTGGTAGCCAATGAAGAAGCCGGCGGCTATAGGGCACTGCTTTGGAAGGGCGCGGCAGTAGACTGTCATCTCAAGTTTAACCTCACCTATGATGAAGAAGATCCGGTAATGGCTGAGATACTCCGCACGCCGGAATTCCGCAAGGCCCTTTCCTATGCCATCGATCGGGAGGAAATCAATGAGCTGGTCTTCCTGGGGACCGGACGGCCTGTACAGATATCGCCGCCTGAAGGTTCACCGGTGTACGATGAAAGCTTCCCCACGATGTATGCCACCTACGATCCCCAGAAAGCCAATGAGCTGCTGGACAGCATCGGATTGACTAAACCCAGCGGCAGCCAGTGGAGGCAAAGACCCGACGGCAAAGAGCTGCGGGTAGAGCTCCTAGCTTCTTCTGACTGGGGTAACCATGTCAAGATTGGCGAACTGATCAAGGATTACTGGGAGGCCGTCGGGGTCAGGGTTGATCTTCAGGCGGTTAGCTTTGAGCGGCGGAGTCAGCTGGAGGAGGCCGCTAACTACGAGGTATCTATGTGGAAGGTAGATAACATCATCTATCCTACTTATCTCGAGGTACATCGGGGATTCATGACTGCTGTGGCTGAGGCTCCCAAGACTACGGCTGTCCTTTGGTGGAACTGGCTGGAGAGAGGTGAGCATGTCGGTATAGAGCCGCCGCAGTGGTTCAAGGACGATGTCCAGCTCTTTGAGGCGATCCTGCAGACCACCGATGATGCAGAGCGAACTGAGCTGACCAGGCAGCTCTGGAATCGGTACTACGAGGACTTGTGGACCATAGGTATCGTGCAGCAGGTGCCCAGTCCGGTAATCATTTCCAAGCGGCTGAAAAATGTGCCGGACGAGGCTACCAACATTTGGGCAATTAGAACCCCGGCCAACACAGAAGTGGCTCAATGGTATATCGACGAGTAATCCTGGCAGGGGAGTCCAGGGCATCACTGGGGCCCTGGGCTCCCTTCCTAACGCAGCAAATGGTCTAAGGAGGGGCCTATGAGGAACATTAAACACGAAGTAGATTTTTGTGTCGTCGGCGGAGGCTTGGCAGGCATGTGTGCCGCGATAGCCGCTGCCCGCCATGGATTAAAGGTACTGTTGATGCAGGATCGGCCGGTTCTCGGGGGCAATGCTTCCTCGGAGATCCGCATGTGGGTATGCGGTGCCCGGGGGGAGAACAATCGGGAGACGGGAATTATTGAGGAAATAAGCCTAGAAAACCTTTACCGCAACCCCTTAGGCAACTACTCCATTTGGGACAGTATACTGTGGGAAAAGGTCTACTTAGAAGAGAATATCACCTTGCTCCTCAACTGCTCTTGTAATGATGTGGTGATGGAAGGCTCCACCATCAAAGCAGTCAAAGGATGGCAGCTCACCACCCAGACTTGGCATACTGTAGAGGCCAAGCTCTTTGCCGACTGTTCCGGGGACAGTATCCTCGCGCCCTTGACGGGGGCAGAGTACAGGCATGGAAGAGAGGCCAGGGGCGAGTTCAACGAGTCCATTGCGCCTGAGGAAGCGGATGAGAAAACCATGGGGATGAGCTTGCTTATCCAAGCTCGGGAGACCGCTTCCAAGCAGGATTTCATCCCGCCTCCTTGGGCGTACAAATACACCCGGGAAGAGGATCTTCCCTTCCGGGATCACGATGTGCGCACCAGCAATTTCTGGTGGATTGAGCTGGGCGGAGAGCAGCATACCATCTACGACACCGAAGAGATACGGGATGAGCTCCTCAAGGTTGCCTTCGGAGTCTGGGATCATATTAAGAATTACGGAGATCACGGAGCAGATAACTGGGTACTGGACTGGGTTGGCTTTCTTCCAGGGAAGCGGGAAAGTAGAAGATATGTCGGGGACCACATTTTGACCCAGAACGACGTCCGGGCCGGCGGCAAGTTTCCGGATATCATCGCCTACGGAGGCTGGCCTATGGATGATCATCATCCCGGGGGCATGAACTATCCTGGCGAGCCGACCATTTTCCACCCAGCGCCATCGCCCTATGGCATACCGTATCGCTGTGTATACTCAAAGAACATCTCTAATCTTATGTTCGCCGGGCGGAACATCAGTACAACCCACTCTGCCTTGAGTTCCACTCGGGTTATGGCTACCTGCGCCATTTTAGGGCAGGCTGTTGGTACTGCCGCGAGCATCGCGTTGAAGAATTCTCTAACTCCCCGGGGTGTATACCAGGAGAGAATCGGTGAGCTGCAGCAGATGCTGATGGAAGACGACTGCTACCTGCCGGGGCTTGTCAGAGAGATTCCCGAACTGACGAGGAAGGCAGCTTTGACAGCCTCGGATGGCTACCCAGAGGTTTTGAGGAACGGAAAGGATCGCCCCGATGCCGATAGCAGCAATCTGTGGGAGGGCAAGCTCGGCTCTTGGGTAGAATACAGCCTCCCCGAGCCGGCAAAGATTTCTTCCCTCAGGTTTGTATTCGACAGCGATCTGAACCGAAAGAGCCTGAATATGCCCTGCAACTATCCCCTGGAGCCGGAGCTTCGAAAGGTGCCCAGCACCATGGTGCGGGCTTTTCGCATCGAGGCTTTGGATGACCAAGGAGAATGGCGGGTGGTTCAGCGGGTTACCAACAACTACCAGCGGCTAGTCCGTATAGATGTTGATGTAACCACTAGCAAGATCCGCTTTATCCCCGAAGAGACTTGGGGTGCAGAAACGGCCCGGGTATTTAGCTGGGATATTAGGTAGGGGTTTCGGTACCATGATGACCAACCGTGAACGGCTGTTAGCAGTCTTGAAAGGGGAGCCAGTGGACCGGGTGCCCATCTGGCTTCTCTTTCCATATCATCCCGTAGATTACTATGTGGATGTTCGGCGGCATCCCGGCTACAGGAGAGTATTTGAAGCATCAAAGAAGTATGCCGTGATGCTGAACCGCCGCAATCTTAGGGTGCCAGTCTTTACCGAGGATGTAGTCTACGAGGAAATCACGACAGAGAGCGATCCAAAAACCAGGTGGAAGCGGTGGCGGTACCGCTCTTTGGAGCTTACCAGCAGTGAAATACTCGAGGCTGGGGGAGGTAAGGGGAAACAGCTTCTTAGCAGCGGTGATGATCTGGAAGTCCTGGCTCAGTTTCCTATCAATACCGATAGAGAGTCTATCCAGGCAATCCTGGACCGCCAGCTTCCCCGGTATCTGGATGAGAAAAGGGAGTTTCCAGAAGAATACGGAGCTATGATGCTGGATCTGGGTGAGCCCATTGGGTTTCTCTATCACAACTCTGACCTGGAAGAGTATGCCGTATGGTCCTTGACCCACAATGATTTAGTCAAAAAGGTGTTGGACAGACTCATGGAGCAGAAGCGCATCATCTACCAGTACTGTCTGGAAAGGGATCTGGCCGACGTATACTTCATGGTGGGAAGTGAGCTGGCGTCTCCTCCGCTGGTTAGTCCCCAGACCTTCAGAGAATGGATTGTCTCCTATGCCAAGGAGCTGGTGGATCTAGTCCACAGCTACGGAAAGTACGTCATTATGCACTACCATGGTTTCATCAAGACCATTTTGCCCTACTTCTTGGAAATGGGCCCTGATGCTCTGCATACCATCGAGGCTCCTCCGGTGGGGGACTGCACTTTAACTGAGGCGTATTCTATAGTTGGGGACAGGATAGCCCTCATCGGCAATATACAGTATGATTGTTTTCGCTCCTACACGCTGGAGGAAATGGATAGGGCGGTGCAGGAGGTCATCGAAGAAGCTAAAGGCAAGCGCTTTATTCTTTCACCCACTGCAGGGCCTTATGATGGGAATGTTGATGATCGGGTGATTGCCAACTACCTGCAGTTTCTAAAAAGCGGCTGGGAGTACGGGACCCTGTAGGTCTGTATGCTGCGCCTTTGTGGTTGGTCAGAGAAAGGGCCCCTCCTCGACTACAAATCAACCTTCTCAAATCTCTTAGCTGCGATACGATACGCCGCGGTATTCCCAAATATATATACCGCCGCGCCAATCAGCAATAGAGGTAACTGCCGCAAGAGCATGGCCGGCTCTACGCTGTCTAGCCAGGCGCAACGGGGAAAATGCACCATTATCTCCATAGCTAGGACCCCAAGCGCTGCTTGGATACTAGCCAGCAGGAAAGCAGTGCCGACTCGGTGCGCGTCTTTGAAAAACTGTGTCAGGAAAATCACATTGAAGATGGTGTAAACCATCAGGCCAAAGCCGTAGTAAGCGACATTGGCCTCGATACCCACGGGGTTACCGTTGGGCAGCAAACCCACCCGCAGTACAGCAAAAGGAAGAGAAATAAGCAGTTGTGTCATCTGGGCCAGCACCAACAGCAAGCACTTAGCCTTCACCGTATCCCGTTTTTTCACCGGCAGCAGGGCCGTATAGTAAATATCATTGGTTTCCCGTCCGTACATGAAGGTGATAAACGGTGCCAGGCAGCCGAAAATGAAGACCATCCCATAGGGATAGGCCGGAACAATCACCAGGACGCCGAGCAATGTGAAAA
>JAAZHE010000034.1 GCA_012510855.1 Bacillota bacterium
AAGCTGAAAAGCCCCAATAATGCTGGTGATCAATAAGAAAAAGATGGTAGGTGTTAACATCGGTAATGTTATCTGGGTTAGGCGCTGAAAACCAGTGGCACCATCTATCTCAGCAGCCTCGTATAACTCTCTGGGAATTGTCTGCAGACCAGCGAGGTATATTACAGCGTTATACCCTAGACCTCCCCAGATATTCATGATCATGATTGCCGGCAATGCCCATTTGGTACTAGCCAGCCACGCTGGCGGTTCATTGACTCCCAAGTAGCGCAAGAATGCATTTATCGGTCCGTATTTTGGATGGTACAGGGCCATCCATACAGCCGAAATGGCAACGACATTGGCAACGTAGGGAACGAAGAACATGGTCCTAACTGGTGCTGGAGCAAATATCTTGTCATTAAGTGCCAAAGCTACAAGCAGTGACAATACCAGACTGATCGGAACCACTAATACCGTATAGCGAATATTATTCTTCAGTGAGTCGGTAAACCACACATCATAGGGAAGCTCGCGGTAGTTGTCCAAGCCGATAAACCTTATCCCCCCTATTCCGGAGACCACATCCCAATCTGTGAATGAAATATAAAACACAAAAATGACCGGCAGTATCGTCAGCAGCAAGTAAGCGACCAAATTCGGCGCGATAAAAAGATATCCGGTCAGATTTTCCCTTAGGCGTTTTTTCATGTTTTCACCCCTGGTTCTAAGCCGGGGGCGATATACCATCGCCCCCAACTTCGGACGTTCTTACCGTGCTCTCCGTATAGCCGAGTCCGCTCTTCTCTTCATGCTGCTCAACATCTGATCCAGCCCTTGCTCGCCAATGAGGAATGTATCAGTTTCCTCTTGAACGATCTGCTGTATCTGTGCAGCAGCAGTCGTGATGGTATCGTAGGACATCATCATGTCAGGACTGAATACCACTCTGTGGAAAGACTCCACATCGTAGAGCTTGTGCGGATCGTAACCTTCATTGCCCCGCAACATTAGTTCAATAGCTTTCTCCCTATTTGCTGTTGCCCAAGTAGGAATACGTCCTCGATAATCACTAAAGTGAGCGAGCCAGTATTCGACGAACTTCCACGCAGCTTCTTTGTTTTCACTCCTGGGGCTGATGCACAGATGCTGACCCTTACTACCTGGGTTATAGAAGACTTTCCCCTCTTCTGGAACAGGCAGTGGCAAGAAGGCAATTCGCCAATCCCTTGGATACTGTTCCAGATTGCTGAAAAGGGTAATCAACCAAGTGCCGCCAATCATCATGGCTGCCTCTTCGTTGACCAGAACATCCTGAGGATAGACCCGCAGGTTCCTTGCCAACACTTCTGTATGGGGGAATATACTCTTATCTTCGTGCATCATCAGCCCTGCCAGCTCCCACTGCTCCCTGAAGGCAGGATGGTCAAAGTTTGACATTCCCTCATCGTTATACCAATAGTTAGGACCGAGTCTCATCCGGGCGATCTCCAGTATCCCATACACTCCATAGCGTGTCCGATTACCTATTTGCTTGGTCAGCTTCTTAGCAATGTCTCTGAACTCGTCTACAGTCCATTTAGTTGGAATCGGGATTCCGGCATCTAGAAAAGCTCTTTCGTTAGCCATTATTACAGTCGGTTCTGAAACCGCCGGAATACCATACACCTTTCCGTCGGGGCCGTAAAACGTATCAGTACCCACCATCTCTTCCAGGGAGATACCAAATTTCTCCAACAACGGAGTCAGCTCTTCGGCTAAACCAGCCTCTGCCCGCTTTGCCAAACGAGGGATACCATAACTAAAGTAAACGTCAATTGGCTCCCCGGCCAGCAGTGCCGTCTCCAACTTAGTGTTTCCTGTATCGTCATTTACAAAGCGAGTGTGATTGACCTTGATGCCTGGATTCTCCGCTTCAAAGGCTTCAACGAACTCAGGGAAGCCTCTGTCCATCGCTAAGCCAGTCCAAACGTTCAACACTACCTCATCAGCAAAGCAAGCAACAGTGAGAGAGAGAAACAGCGCAAGGGTAAGTACTAGCGTGCAAACCTTTCGCAACATTGTTTCACCCCACAATCTGTTATTGAAAAAGTTTCAGTTCCTTTGATCCTAAGCACAGCTCTGTGTTCAAGACAAGTGTTCGAGGGCTCCACGGCAACAGGTGAAGAATCTGCCCCGCTCTTGCTCCTATGAACAGGGTATCGCTTTTCACCTCAGTTCCTCCGAGGATCCTCGAATATTCTAATTACACCCCCTTCTCTGGAGCAGTATTGTCCTTTCACGTTTTCTCATGAAACTGTTTCATCCCTTCCTACATTCTGTTATTTTGGAGTACTTGCTTTTTGGATAGTATTTTTGAATGTGGCGAAATATGAATGAGGCCCAGGCTTGAGGTGTTGGCTAACACACCTGCAGCCTGGGCCTACGAAGGCAATTCCGATTAATCTATGGCAATGCTAGTGCTCTTCTCGCAAACCGCGCAGCACAGTCTTAGCAGAGTGATACGGTTGATTCGCTAACATAAAAGGGATCCATTTTGACGCGGAACGCTAACACAAAAGTGATCCACTTTGACCGACCACACCACCCTGCTATATCGGAGTTGTCATCGACAAGGCTCTGCCATTTGAGAAATCGCACGGCAACCCAAGCCTTCGGAGCTTGAACTATCAACTCCGTAGGGCACCATGGTGTCGTCAGTGTAAAGTTATTGTAGGTCATCCAGATAGGAAGATACTGGGGGAGACGAGAAAAGAGATCTCACTGCCATTCCAGGTGACAGAGCACAAGGCTCTAAGGAGTGAGATCTCTTGTGAATGTAGTTCGAGTTGTATTCGAGGAGTTCCTGCAGGCAAGAGATAAATTCCCGTGTCTTCTGACGGAGAATGGGCTTGGTTGACGATTTTCGGCCCCAATGGTATAATTTCCCACAAATTACAGATCAGCCCGCCCTCGCGCTAGTGTGTAAGCGGCAGGGGGCAGCAGGTTTTTTCAAAAAACCTGCACCACCCACATGTTTCAAATTGTGGTTTCTTACTGGTACTGTTACAAAAATCCATTTCTGTAAAGGAGGTTGAGTATGCGAGAACAAACCATGGCTGAGAAACTCGGCTATCCCCCCGATGCCCGGCTGCTCATCATTCACTGCGACGATATCGGTATGAGCTTTGAAGCCAACGCTGCGGTGAAGGACCTATTGACCTCCGGTATCCCCGTCAGCTGCAGTGTAATGATACCGTGTCCCTGGGCCTATGATTTCATGCAGTGGTATCGAAATCACCCGGAGTTCGATGTGGGAATCCACGTCACCTTGACCAGTGAATGGAACACTTACCGCTGGCGGCCGCTGACTGGAAGTGCTGGATTAACAGATGAAGACGGGTTCATGCCCAAGAGGCCGGAGACAGTAGTGAGACAGGCAACTGTTGAAGAGGTCCGCCGGGAGACGGCAGCTCAGATTCAGCAGGCTTTGGACTGGGGAGCTAGACCCACCCATATCGACACCCATATGGGCACATCCTTGGCTTCCTATGAGTTTGCCGAGGCGTATATCACCACCGCCAGGGAATTTGACCTGCCTCCCATGATCTTAGATCCCAATCCCGAGATGTTGGCGGTATTGACGGAGCAAGGCTATGATCCTCGTATAGTTGACCTGATGAAAAAAGAAACCACTCCCAAACTCACCACTCTATCCAGCACAGCTTTTGAGGAGACCTACGAAGCCACCAAGCAAGCAATATATAAGCAGTTAGAGAATCTGCCACCAGGACTCAGTTATTTTATCATCCATCCGGCTAAAGAAAGCGATGCCATGCGGACTATTACCGCCTCGTGGCAGCAGCGCTACTGGGAGTATAAGATATTCATGGAGGAAGAAACCAGGGCAAAAATTAATGAGTTGGGAATCAAGCTGGTCACTTGGTCCCAACTCCAGGCTGTCTAGAAAGCAAACAGCACGCCCTACCCCTCCTGCTGCGGAGGCTGACTAAAGGGCATCAGAGGGGCAGGGACAAACCGTTTTCTACCAGATGCTTCTTTATTATTTCCTCGGTTTTTTCATCATAGCAAACACTGGGAAACGTCATGGTCGGACCACAGATTCCAAGGAGATTCAAGGCGTACTTCTTCCACGCCACTACATTCATGGATGACTCAATGATGCCGTTTAGGTAGTTGATCCTGTCTATCTTTATGCACAATGATGAAACCCTATCCCAATCTCCACTCTGGGAAGCTGCAAACACATCAGCAAGCAGCTGCGGGAAGACATTGGCCAGGGACGGCACCGCACCGGAAGCCCCCAACTTGAGAGCTTCCTCCAGCATACCCTCGTTGCCGATGACTACCTTGAAGCCCTCTAGCTCAGCAGCAACCTCGAGATAAGACCGGAAAACATCAATATCACTGCCGGAGTCCTTGATGCCGGCCAAGGGTACAGCATTGGCGATCCGCTTTACCGTACTCGGTTCGATGGACACTTGTGTATACGGCGGTATGCTGTAGAGAAAGAGAGGACCAGGCGACTTTGCCCCCACCGTCTCATAAAACCGGCAGATTTCCTCTTGATTCAGTGGGAAGTAGTATGTAGGCGCAAGGACTGCTGCATCTATACCTAAGTCGAATCCCATTTCCAGGCGAAGGGTCACTTCCTGCCATCTAGCTTCACCGACCCCAGCATACACCGGAACCCGGCCAGCTGCGTGCTGGACTACCGCTCCTACTGTCCGGGCCCATTCCTCCCGGGAAAACCTGGGGAACTCCCCTGAGCTTCCCATGACAAAAACGGCATCGACTCCACCTTGGATGACGTAGTCGACTAATCGACGTAGGGCCCCTGTATCAATGGAACCATCGGTATTTAGCGGCGTTACCAGCGGGACTATAATGCCATATCCTAGCTGCCTGTCAACTGATACAGACATGCTGCGACCTCCTCAATGCTGCATAACTTCTTCATGTCAGCCGTTCGCCGACTGGATCTACCATCAACCATCTCCTACAGGCCCCAAGGGGTTAGTCCGGTATAGAAAAGCGTGTTGCAGCGATGAACCGGGTGCCGCCGTATTTCTTCTGGGGCTCATCGGTATTGAAGTAGTAAACGGTAAGTATTTCATTGCCTTCTAGAGCTGCTGCCCTCGGATACCCTAGATCCCAAGATCCCCCATCATCCCGTAGAATCAGCTCTGGCCCCCAACTGGCACCTTCATCTTCGCTAACCCGGGCCCGCACACCAAAGGGCGGAATCCTATAGCCGTACACTGCAACTATCCGCCCATCATCGGTGAGGGCCAGGTGACAAGGTGACCCGACATCGTTGACCCGGGACAAGAACCGCCACGTCAAGCCGCCGTCCAGGGATTCAAAGATTTCAGTCCAAGCCGCTGTCGTACTGGCCTGGCAGCGAAGAGCACAGATAATCTTGCCCGAAGGAAGCATAACGGGCGCAGGGCAGATGACCATCATCTCAGGGCGCTCCGGCATCATAGTAGAAACCATGGTCCAGTTCAAGCCGCCGTCAAAGCTAGCATAAACAACAGGACGGCCCTCACTACCGTCAGCCCGGTTCACGGTGAGCATCAGGAGAATAACCCCATCAGGCCTTTGGATATAGGCTGGCCGGCCGAAGACCCACTGCCAGTTCAGCAGAGGCAAAAGCCGCGGCTCCGACCAACTGCGGCCGCCGTCAGTAGAAGTTCTAATCCAAGCCCTGCCCCAGCCTGCGGAAGTCGGGCTGCCCGGATTAGGTATTGTCCCGCAGGCAATAAGGTGATTGGGATTATCTAAGTCAACCCTAGGCTCATCCCTGTAGATACGCACGAAGTCCTTCGTTCTTGGGTCCCCTATTTCCCCCGGCCGCAGCTGGTAAAGGAGTGCTATCTCATCTTGGGGCCGTTTTACAATGGCAACGGGCTCACTCCATGTTTTCCCTCCGTCTTCCGTTCGAGAGACAACCAGTTCCGACCCAGGGCCTCCTACATAGCCGTGGTTGAACTCCCGAGGATCGGAGTAAGTGCACTCCTGCCGTGTAAAGCCCACCAACAACTCCTCATTGCTAATCTTCCAAAACCCATGATTAAAGGGCCAGCTGGAAAAGGCCCGCTCATTCTTATACACAATGTAGTGCTCGGCATCCTTCATTTTGATGGGCTTGTAAAACGCCCGTACCATTTTCTGAATACCTCCTGTTCCCTACGAGCATACTCATTCAATTCCTCTCTAGAATTTCCTCCATTCCCACTTCCTCCACTTGGCAGCCCAAGAACCGCTGAGCCAATGCCCGACTACTTATCCGTAAGTCCAGCAAAGGAGATCCCCTGGAAGAAGTACTTCTGGAACAGTGCAAAAACAATGATAATCGGAATCGTCACTGTCACTGTAGCTGCCATCAGCTGGGCCCACAAGGCCCCTACCTCGTCTTGGAAGGCCTGCAGTCCCAGCTGAATGGTGAACATCTCCCTTGATCTAAGAATAATTAGGGGCCAAATGAAGTCATTCCAGGCATCCTGAAAAGCAAAAATACCCAAGGCCGTAAGGCCAGGTTTGGCCACCGGCAGGGCAATTCTCCAGTAGATCTGCCATTCCGATGCCCCATCGATCTTGGCCGCTTCCTCCATGTTCTCCGGCAGGGTCCAGAAAAACTGCCTCATCATGAAAATGGAAAAAGGCGATACAGCATGGGGAACGATCAGCCCTATGTAGCTGTTTAGCATCCCCGTTCCGCCTTTGCCCAGGATGTTGTTGCCCCCCAGCAGCGGGAAATTCTTGGCTATGACAAACAGCGGTACCAGGGTTGTTTCCCGGGGAATCATCATAAGAGACAGTATGGCGATAAACACCAGATCCCGCCCCGGAAACTGCTTCCTTGCCAGAGCGTAACCGGCCATGGGCACCACAAACAGAACCATGGCCAGCCGCCCCGCCACCTGAATAATGGTATTGACAAAGAACCTTGCAAAGGGAACCTTCTGGAAGATCTTCACGTAGTTGTCCCAAGCCCATGATTGGGGTATCCAGGCATACGGCCGGTTGAAGGTTTCAGCCTCCGACTTTAGTGAACTGGAAACAGCCCAAGCGAACGGGACTAAAGATGCAATAGCCAGCAGCGTCAAGACAATATACATCGAGTAACAACGGACCCGATCCAGACTCCTCATGGTCACTCCCCCCTCTACAACCTCTCCTGCAGCAGCCGAAACTGTGGTATCGAGAAGATTAGCATGACGAAGAAGAGCACAAAGGACATTGCCGATGCTCTACCCATTTTCAGGTAATCAAAGGCCGTTACGTAGATCTGATGTACCACAGTGGTGCTGGCGTTCATTGGTCCCCCAGCCGTCATGATGTAAATAGCCGTAAATACTTGGAAAGACATGATGATGGACGTCAAGAGAACCAAGAGAAGAACCGGCTTAAGCAAGGGGATTGTGACGTGCACAAATTTATCCCAAGCGTTAGCGCCGTCGATCGCGGCAGCTTCATAGAGCTCTCCAGGAATCCCCTGAAGACCTGCCAAAAGCAAGACCGTGGAATGTCCAAAGTCTTTCCAGATGGTAACCGCAGCAACGCTAGGCATGACTCCCTCTACAGAATAAATCCACCGATAGGGACCAAGGCCGAATAACCTAAGAAAGCCGTTGAGAAGCCCAGTATCCGGCTGATACAGCCACAACCAGATAAAAGAAGCTGCGGTCATGGAGGTTATCGTGGGGATGTAATAGGCTGTAAGAAAGCCTCCTCTCCAGCGGAGAAATCTCTGATTAAGCAAGACTGCCAAAAGGAGTGAAAGGATGATCTTGCCCGGGACATAGATCACCGCGTATCTGAATGTGTTCTTGAAAGCCTTTAAGAATACTTCATTACGAAAAACATCGAGATAATTGCTTACTCCGATCCATCTTGGCGGCCGCAGGATGGTGTATTCGGTAAAGCTTAGATACAAGGCAACCAAGGTAGGAATCACAACAAAAACCAGCAAACAAAGAAGAGCAGGCGATAGAAATAAGTAAGAGACCATTGTCTCCCGTCTTCTAAGTCCCATGGCTGTTAATCAATCCTTTCCTGGGCTTTCCATGCCGCAACAAACTTGTTTCGCCAGGTCAAGACCCCATTGGAATACACCAATTCAAATATCCCGAAAGCGAACGGAGCGTGGTGAGGGGGAAAGCTCCCTTTCCCCCTCACAACTGGTTTTATAGCACGGTCGAGTTGATCTTCTGGGCTGCTGTATCCAGTGCTTCCTGAGGAGTCTTGACTCCATTAATGGCAGCCTCGATCTCGGCGTAAAGGATGTCTTCGATCTCAGACCACTCGGGTGTTACCGGGAGAGCCCGTCCGTTAGCCAATGCCTCGGCAAACACCCTCATCCGAGGATCCTCTTGGAAGTATGGATCCTGCGCTGCCTCGATGTTAGCCGGCAGGCGGAAAGAGGTCTTAGCAAAGGCCAGCTGCGCCTCTTTGCTGCTGCAGTATTTGAGGAAAGTCCAGGCATCTTCCTTGTTCTTTGCGTCGGTCATCATGAAGATGGAGAAGGAATCTACTAGAGAGATGAATTCTCCATCCTCAGGTCTTGGCAAGAGAGCAGTACCGTAATCGAGGTCAGGAGCTTCCTGAGCCAGGTATACCAGGTCAAAGGAGCCGCCCATGCGCATAGCCGCCTTGCCCCTGGGGAACGGTTCTTGACCGCCCTGGGTGCCGGCACCAAAGTCAAAGGTGGATACTTTGTGTTTGAGGAATAGATCTGCGTAGAACTGTAGAGCCTCGACACCTTCTGGGCTGTTAAATACTACCTTAGTGTTGTCTTCGTTAAAGATTTCGCCGCCCTTCTGCCATAGGAGCTGACAGAAGAAGTTGACACCCATCTCCTTACCTACTGGAACCTGAAATCCGGCAACATCCAGCACATTTCCATCCCACTTGGTCAGCTTTTTAGCATACTCCACCAGCTCAGTCCATGTCTGGGGAGGTCTTTCTGGATCCAAACCGGCTTCCTTGAACAAGTCTTTGTTGTAAACCAATACTCTGGTGCTATTAAAGAGAGGAACTCCATAGAGCTTGCCGTCATAGCGGTTAATGTCGACTGCAAAGGGGAAGAAAATGTCCTCGGGATTAATGCCGTCCCGCTCAAAGTACGAATCCAAGGCTTCCAGAGCGTCATTGGCAGCATATCGCGGTACGAAATAGTAGTGGTTCGAACCGATCTCCGGTGGAATACCGGTTACTACAGCGGTAAGCATCTTCTGGTTCAGCTGGTGAATGTCAAAATACCCCAAGTCCTTCACGGTGATATCCGGATAAGCCTTATGGAAGTTCTCAATCAGCTCTATCCGAGCAGCTTCCTTTGAGCCCATTAGACTGTGCCACAACTCGATCTCGCCCGCCAAGGCCGTCATTGCGGGAACCAAGACCAACATTGCAACTATCATCAGACTCAAGAAACGCCGCACTTCAGTACATGCCTCCTTTTCCTGTCTTCTTGCCATATTGAGCCGCTACCCTAAAGCAACCTGACCGCGGGAACACCCGCAAATGATTTTGCCGAGATTGAACCACCCCCATAACAAAGCTGATTGGCTGACAATCTATCTTTGAGCTATAACGCTAGACGGACCTGCCCCGACTTGAGCACATGTTCCTCCATGAGTTTTTGCGCCCAGGGTAGGTCTCTAGCCTTAATGGCTTCATAGAGAACTCTATGGCTTTCCAGAATTTCCTCAATATCCTCAGCCTGGGTTTTCTTGTGGACGTGATATAGACTAAAGGTCTGATACAAGATCTCGGTAAATCTGATGAGAACGTCATTGCGGGTTATCTTGACGATTGCTGTATGAAACTCAAGATCGTAGCGGAAATCCTCAGACCCCGTTTCCCGGTAGTGGCGTTCCATTTTCTTTAGTATGGATTCCAGCTTCTTGAGATCCTTTTCATCCACCCGCTGGATCACTAGCTCAAGATTGCCCACCTCAAATACTTTGCGGGCTTCCACCAGGGACTTGAGCAGCATCTGATCCCGAGCAGTGTCCAGTCCATAGACAATCTGGTCAGCCACGGGCTTGGGATCAAAACCTTTCACAAAAATCCCTTCTCCGTGCTTCACTTCGAGAATGCCCAGCATTTCTAATGAGCGCACTGCTTCCCTGACCACCGACATGCTGACCCCGAAATCCTTCGCCAAGTGCGACAGGGCCGGCAGCTTATCTCCTGGGGGGATGGGAGTAGTCACTATATATGTCTTTAACTCCTCTGCTACTTGCATAGCCAAACTAGGGCTCTTACGAATGCTTTTCACGGATAAAGTCTGCAATTTGAGCGCTCCTATCTCACCCAGATCCCACATCCGGTCTGAATCTCATATGGAGATCTGATCTGTATATGTTAATTATATATTAACGGCATTTCCTGTTTCTGTCAACTCAAGGTACGCGTCAAGCTTTAGTAGGCGAGAGACCTCGCCACAATTGGTGTTCATAAAGCTGTGCTAAAGCCGCTGAGGTTCCGTAGGGCTATCACCCAGGGTTTCGTAGAGTACCCTAAGCTAGGTATTGCTACTCTCAGCCATTCACCTGGTGCTTCATTGCCGCTAGTTATCACTTGCTGGCGCAACTTGGGAACAGGATTAAGAACATCAT
>JAAZHE010000035.1 GCA_012510855.1 Bacillota bacterium
GGAAAATGAATAAAACACCGGAGGAGGCCGCTGCCCTCTGCCGGCAACTGCTTCCTCTCCTCGGTGAACTGGCTGATCGAGAGGTTGTCCTCTGCCCGCCCTTTACTGCCTTGACGGCGGTTAAGGCAGCCATCGAGGTAACTGAGGTTGCCCTTGGCGCCCAGAATGTTTTCTATGAAGACAGCGGGGCATATACCGGTGAAGTCTCGCCCCCGATGCTCAAAGCCTTGGGGGTTAAATATGTAATCATCGGGCATTCAGAGCGGCGGGAGTACTTCGGGGAAAGCGATGAAATGGTCAACCGCAAGGTGAAGGCCGCCCTCGCCCATGGACTAAGACCAATCCTCTGTGTCGGCGAAACCCTGGAGCAAAGGGAGGCGGGGGTCACGGAGACATTGGTTAAGAGCCAAATCAAGAAGGCCTTCACCGATGTATCGGCTGAGGATGCTCTAAGTGTAGTTGTGGCCTATGAGCCCATCTGGGCCATTGGCACCGGCAAGACTGCCACATCCCAGGAGGCAAACCGGGTGATTGGGTTAATTAGAGCCACTTTAGGGGAAATCTATGGTGGTTCTACTGCTGATGCGATCCGCATTCAGTACGGCGGCAGCGTTAAGCCCGAGAACATAGCAGAGTTGATGCAGGAACCGGAGATCGACGGCGCTTTAGTAGGAGGCGCCAGCCTCAATGCAGAATCATTTGCTCGGATCGTACGATATGATGAGCAGGGCTGATGTATCCGGTGTGAAGGAGGATGTGTATTGGCCAAGGCAAAACACCCAGTTTGTCTCCTGATTCTAGATGGATTTGGCATAAATGATAGGGAGGAAGGCAACGCAGTTCATTTAGCCCGGACGCCGTATCTTGACGCTATCTTTGCCAAGTATCCTGGAGCTAGCCTGTTGGCTTCTGGAGAGGCAGTTGGCCTCATGGAAGGCCAGATGGGGGATTCCAATGTTGGACATTTGAATATCGGTGCCGGACGCATCGTTTACCAGGACGTAGCCCGGATCAGCAAGGCTGTGCGGGAAGGCGAGTTCCAGAAAAACCAATGGCTTACCAAGGCCATGACCGCGTGCCGGGATAAAGGTACAGCCCTGCACCTGATGGGGTTGCTTTCGCCGGGGGGGGTCCACAGCCACAGCCATCACCTGTATGCTCTCTTGGATATGGCAGCCGACTTAGGCCTCAAGCAGGTTTACGTCCACGCATTTCTCGATGGTCGGGACGTTCCCCCAGCCAGCAGCCATGAGTACATGGCGGAACTGGAGAAAAAGCTAAGCGAAGTGGGCGTGGGTCAGGTTGCCACAGTATCTGGGCGCTACTACGCCATGGATCGAGACAGGCGGTGGGATCGGACGGAGAAAGCGTACAACGCCATGGTGCTGGGTGAAGGGCGGCAGGCCGCGACCGGCAGTGAGGCGGTGCGCATGGCTTATGACCAAGGAGAAACCGATGAGTTTGTAGTGCCCACTGTGGTGGTGGATGGAAACGGCAGTCCTGTCGCCACCATTAACGACGGTGATTCGGTTATTTTCTTCAACTTCCGGGCAGACCGGGCTCGGCAGATTACTAGGGCACTTACCGACGATGAGTTTAGCGGCTTTCAGCGCAAAAAGTATCCGCGGACTACTTTTGTAGGCATGACCCGTTACGATGAGACCTTTACGGTGCCCTATGCTTTCCCGCCCCAGGATCTCAGGAACACTTTGGGCGAGGTGGTGTCCAAAGCGGGTTTTCGGCAGCTTAGGATTGCCGAGACGGAGAAATACGCCCATGTTACCTTCTTCTTCAGTGGGGGAGATGAAGAGACCTTCCCTGGAGAAGACCGCAAGCTGATTCCGTCTCCCAAGGTGGCTACCTATGATCTCAAGCCAGAGATGAGCGCCCCGGAGGTGGCGGCAGAAGCTGTTAAGGCCATCAACAGCGATCAATACGATTTGATTGTGCTGAATTTCGCCAACTGCGATATGGTCGGGCATACCGGCATTCTGCCTGCTGCCATCAAGGCCGTTGAGACCATCGATACTTGTGTGAATCAAGTGGTTTCGGCGATGCTGGCCCAGGGCGGGTACGTGGTCTTGACAGCCGACCACGGCAACGCTGAACAGATGGTGGACTACGAGACCGGAGAGCCCCACACTGCCCACACTGTAAATCCTGTGCCGGTGGTACTGATTACCGACCGGCAGGATATTGCGGTGCGGAACGGTATCCTAGCGGATTTGGCACCGACAGTGCTGGAGCTCTTGGAGTTAGAGCAGCCTCCAGAGATGACTGGAAGGTCCTTGATTGAAAAAGCATAACTTCAACAGGGAGGTAATCACATTGACCATTATTGAAGATGTCATAGCCAGGGAAATACTTGACTCACGGGGAAATCCGACGGTAGAAGTAGAAGTTGTCTTAGCCGATGGTTCTATTGGTAGAGCTGCAGTGCCCTCTGGCGCTTCTACTGGTGCCTTTGAAGCCATTGAGCTTAGGGATGGCGATAAGAAGCGGTACTTGGGCAAAGGTGTACTCAAGGCCGTGGACAATGTCAATGACGTCATCGCCCCCGAGATCGTCGGGATGGATGCCGCGGATCAGGTAGCCATCGACCGGCTGATGATCGAACTTGACGGCACTCCCAACAAAGGGAAACTGGGTGCCAACGCTATCCTCGGAGTATCTTTGGCCGTGGCCAAGGCAGCGGCAACAGCGTTCGCTCTGCCCTTGTACCAGTACATTGGCGGCGTCAACGCCAAGGAGCTGCCAGTGCCAATGATGAATATCCTCAACGGCGGCAAGCATGCTGACAACAACGTCGATATCCAGGAGTTTATGATCATGCCGGTGGGTGCTGCATCGTTCCCGGAAGCCTTGCGCATGGGTGCTGAGGTATTCCACAGCCTAAGAAGCGTCCTACAGGGGTTGGGCCTCAACACCGCCGTTGGTGATGAGGGCGGATTTGCTCCCAACCTCAAGTCCAACGAGCAGGCTCTGGATGTGATTATCCAGGCCATTGAGAAGGCTGGGTATCGTCCCGGCGAGGATGTAGTCTTGGCACTGGATGTTGCCTCCACGGAGATGTTTACAAATGGCAAATACGTTTTTGACGGTGAGGGACTAGAGCGGCCAACCGATGAGATGATCGAGTTCTGCAGGACCCTGTTGGATAATTACCCAATTGTCTCCATAGAAGATGGCCTCAGCGAAGAAGAATGGGACGGCTGGAAGAAGCTCACCGCGGAGCTGGGTCACAGGGTCCAGTTGGTGGGTGATGACCTGTTTGTCACCAATACCGAGCGGTTGGCCAGAGGGATTGCCCAGGGGGTAGGCAACTCCATTCTTATCAAGGTCAACCAGATTGGAACTCTAACCGAGACTCTGGATGCCATCGAGATGGCCAAACGAGCTGGATATACAGCGGTAGTCTCCCACCGGTCCGGAGAAACTGAGGATACTACCATTGCCGACATCGCCGTTGCCACCAACGCAGGCCAGATCAAGACCGGTGCTCCCTCCCGTACTGACCGGGTAGCTAAGTACAACCAGTTGCTCAGGATCAGTGAGGGCCTTGGGGAACTGGCCGTTTACCCCGGCAAGTCCGCCTTCTACAATCTCAAGCGGTAATCCGTCCATAAGAGCAGAAGGGGGAGCGGGATAGTTGTCAGCTTCCCCTTCCTGTGTTAAGATAAAAGATGTAAATTCCGGCGAAAAGCGGAGGGGGTGGAGTGCATGGTAACAGCTCTAATGGCAATCCAGCTTTTAGTGTCTTTAAGCTTGATTGTGGTAGTGAGTCTACAGGAGAGCAAAGGAGAAGGCCTAGGCTCCATTGGCGGTGGGAGCCAGATGTTTTTCGGTAAGGTTAAGGGTCTCGATCAGATTTTGGAGCGGGTTACTAAGTATTTGGCTGTTGCCTTTATGCTTTTGTCATTGATTCTCACCTTTATCTGATGTCCGGCTGTCGAAGAATTAGCCGGATTAGCGATATCCAGAGAGGGAGAACCCAGCCTTCGCCTCCTCAAAGGACCATATAAGAGCTCGCTAGCCCCTGGGTTTTTGATGCCCAGGGGGTTTTTTTATGCGAAAGGATACGCCTAGACCCAAAGAGAATACCATACAAAGTAGCACAATGGGGGAAGGGCGGTGCTGCCAGTGGTAGTATACGTGATTCTGGCCCTAGTCTTTGCAGTCTTTGTTGCCTTATTTGCGGTGCAGAATGCTACGCAAATCACCGTCACCTTTTTGGCGTGGCAGTGGAACACCTCAGTGGCGGTGGTTATTTTGGGAGCAGCTGCCTTTGGGGCAGCCTTCGGCGGGCTCTTGGCCCTGGTTCGGGAGATTCAGCTGAAGCTTAGACTCCGAGGTGCTGAGGGTCGGGTGCGGCGCCTTGAGAATCTCTTGGAGGAAGCCGAAGCAGCAAAGCTGAGAGCACGGGAACTGCCCTCAGAGGCGGGTTCTGCAAAGGAACAACTGTAGATCTGATCTTGGAGTGAACTAGCATATGAATATTGAGTATGCGCGCTGGCAGTTGACGGTGGGAGATCCCGCTAAAGAGGCTGCCCTTTGCCGTGCCTTGGGGATTTCTGCAGCCGTGGCAAGAATACTTGTAGGGAGAGGTATAGATACCCCCGAGGCGGCTGCCGGGTTTTTCGACTTCAGCTGGGAGAAGGTGCCTTCCCCGTGGCTGCTCGCGGATATGGAGCCCGCGGCTTACCGGTTGGCAGAGGCGGTTAGAAGCCGGGAGCCCATCACCGTTTACGGTGATTACGATGTAGACGGTGTGACGGCGGCTGCCTTGTTGGTTAAGGTTATAGGGGAACTGGGGGGCCGGGCAGGGTATTATATTCCCCACCGGGCCCAAGAGGGATACGGCCTCCATCGGGAGGCATTGGCGGAGATCAGAGAAGACAGTCGACTGGTGGTCACCGTAGACTGCGGTATTTCTGCCGTTAGCGAGGTCGAGTATGCCCTGGAGCAGGGGATGGAACTAGTGATCACCGACCACCATCAGCCGGGCCGGGAGCTTCCCAAGGCACTTGCGGTGGTCAATCCCAATCGGTCTGACTGTTCATACCCCACCAAGGACCTGGCGGGGGTAGGTGTTGCCTTCAAGCTGGCCCAGGCGGTGGCGAGGCTCATTACCGGTAGTGATCAGCAAGGGGATGAGCTGGTCAAAAAATATTTGGACCTAGTGGCCTTGGGGACTGTCGCTGATGTAGTGCCTCTCCTGGGAGAAAACCGAATTCTAGTCAGAAGGGGTTTGGAAAACTTCGGTCAAGGCTCCGTGGGCTTAACCGCCTTGATGGAAGTTGCAGGTTTGGCTTCCCAGGAAATCTCCACTGGGAGCTTAGCCTTTGGTTTAGCTCCCCGGATCAATGCTTTGGGAAGACTGGATGATGCCGCTGCCGCGGTGCGCCTCTTGCTGACCGACGATGCCCCAGAAGCCCGGCGGTTGGCCGAACTCCTTGATGATGCCAATCAAAAGCGGCGGGCCATTGAAGATCAGGTGACTCAAGAGGCTGCTGCCATGGTGGAGGCGGAGGTGGACCTGGACAAAGAGTGGGCCTTGGTGTTGGCTTCCCCCAACTGGCATCCAGGAGTAATCGGCATCGCAGCGTCCCGGCTGGTGGAAAGATACCACAGGCCGACGATTTTAATCAGTCTGGCGGAGGAACCGGGGAAAGGTTCAGGGAGAAGCATTGACGGGTTTCACCTTCACCGAGCCCTTGAGGCGTTGAGTCATCTCTTTGAACGCTTTGGGGGGCACAAGATGGCGGCGGGGCTGACTATTCGCAAGGAAATGATCCCTGAGCTTCGCCGAGAGCTGAACAAACTGGCTCGGTCCCTTTTGACAGAAGAGGATCTAGTCCCCAAGCTCCGCATCGATGCCCAGGTAACCCTTGATGAGATCGATACAGCTTTGCTTGAGGACCTAGAGCGTTTGGCTCCTTTCGGGGTCGGCAACCCGCAGCCGGTATTGGCTGCCAAGTCTTTGGCTCTCCGCAAAAGCTTTACCGTTGGGCAAGACGGCTCCCACCTTAAACTGATTGTCTCCGGCGGGGGTCAGGGCTCCTGTGTCGGCCCGGAGTTTGCTGCTGTAGGCTTCAGGATGGGAGATAGGCTAAGTCTGATAGAAGGAGCTTTTCAGGTGGATTTGGCCTTTCAGCCCAAACTCAACGTATGGAACGGTGAGACCAGTATCGAGCTTTATGTTAGAGACTTGAGACTGCCACCCCAGGAGGCAAGACAGCGGATCTTGGTAAAGAGTCTGCAGGATTACCTCAGGGCCCATGACGCTCAGCGGTTGGCCGGCTGGGAGAACATGATTCCACCTTCTGTACCGACTTCCTTCCCCGGTAAAGTCTTTGACTGGCGTGGCGAAGGGGCCAAGGGCGGCCTTTTTAGGGAGCTGGCATCTAAGGCCGATGGGGCACTGATCTATACTGCAACTCCCCGATATGCTGCGGCCTTGGCAGAGCAGCTTGCGGAAAGTCCGGTGTATCGAGGACGGGTGGCTCTATATCACGGGCTTATGGCGCCCGAGGACAGGTTGGTACTCCGATAGATGCTGGAAGATAGGGAACTTGCTCTAGTAATTACCGCGGAACCTGTAGATGATGAGTTGGTGGGGTTCTTCAGTAAGTTGGTGCTTTACCAGCTGCCTGTCACTCCAGTGGATTTTTACAGGGCCTGGAGCTTTGGTGGGTCAGAGCTTTACCTGGGGTATACTGCCAAGGATCTAGAAAGAAACCAGGCTTTGTGGTCCCGTCTGTACCCTGTAAGGGACCAACTGGTTCAGCTCTATGTGATGCTGGGGCGGGAAGGAACCTCAGGGGAGGTGGAAGTCAGCCGCACTTGGTGTGGCCAAGGGGCCCTTGACCTGGAATGGATAGGCATCTGCCGAGGGCTTAGGGTCTTTCTTGAACTAGGTCTCATTGAAGCGGAAGGGGCTCCAACCTGGGAAAATGCCGACAGCATCCAGGTTCGGCTGCTGCCGGCACCGAAAAACAAGCTGGACTTGACTAGATCCATAAGCTATAATGAGTGTGTGAAATGGCGAGCTTATCTCGATTCTTATGGATACTGGGCCTTGGAGACGCCTGCTTCCCGCTTTCAGGAGCAGGACGCCTGGAAGATAGTTTTGGGAGCCTGAACCGTCTTGTCAATGGACTTTATTTTTGGAGGTGAACATGGTGGGCAATCCCAGCCATGTTGGTACGATTGCTTCCGCCGCTACTATGGATTTACGCAGCAAGATTCGAGTTATTCCCGATTTTCCCAAACCAGGTGTGAGTTATAAGGATATTACAACGCTACTCAAGGACGGCGCCGCCCTTAGGTATGTAGTGGACCAGATGGCGGAGTACTATAAAGATAAATCGGTGGATGTAATTGTCGGTGTTGAGTCCCGGGGTTTTTTGTTTGGGGCTCCCCTGGCTTATAAACTGGGAACAGGTTTTGTATTGGTTAGAAAACCGGGGAAGCTGCCGGCTGAGACTGTAGCAGTCAACTATGAACTGGAGTACGGCTGTGATTCCCTGGAGATCCATAAGGATGCCATCGAGCCGGGTCAGCGGGTGCTGCTGGTGGATGACCTGTTGGCTACGGGAGGCACAATGGCCGCAGCCGCGGAGCTGGTCACGAAACTGAAAGGCGAGATCACAGGATTTGCCTTTTTGGTGGAACTGGTTTATCTCCACGGCCGGGAGCGACTGGGTGACTATGACATCCTTACTTTAGTAAGATACGAAGAGTAAAGCAGGTTCATATGATCTAGCCGTCAACACTCTTTTCTGGTACCTAGAAAAGAGTGTTGACGTATATTACCCGGGAGCGGGTTTGAAGTTAGTGGGGGATTTCCCGCGGGTGGGGTTACCATGAAACTAGAGGACCTAAAAAACCGCATAAAACAATACAGTCCCCATGCCGATCTGGAGATTGTGGAGCGGGCTTATGCAGTGGCCCAAGAGGCCCACCGGAACCAGTATCGGGATTCCGGCGATGTGTATTTTCAGCATCCCTATGAAGTGGCTATGATCCTGGCCGAATTCGAATATGACCCGGTCACCATTGCTGCTGGCCTTCTCCATGACGTCCTGGAGGATACCGATGTCACCCGGGAGGAGATCGCCCAACAATTTGGGGAAGAGATACTGCTCTTGGTGGATGGGGTGACTAAGCTTTCCCGCATTCCCTTTCAGAGCCATGAGGAGCAGCAGGCCCACAGCCTGAGAAAAATGTTTCTGGCCATGGCAGAGGACCTGCGGGTGGTGGTCATCAAGTTAGCGGACCGCCTCCACAACATGAGGACTTTGAGGTACTTGCCTGAGGACCGCCAGAAGCGGATTTCCCGGGAAACCATAGAGATCTATGCTCCTTTGGCCCACAGGCTGGGTATGTGGGGCATCAAGTGGGAGATGGAGGACTTGGCCTTCCGGTATCTGGAGCCCGAGGCCTATTACGAGCTAGTCAATCTAGTGGCTAAGAAGCGCCAGGAACGGGAAGGCGAACTGCAGACGGTTATGCAGATCCTCCGGGAAAGACTGGCGGAGCTGGGAATCGGCGGCGAGGTCTCTGGGAGGCCCAAACATCTTTACAGTATTTATCAAAAGATGCGGAGGCAAAACAAGTCCTTTGATGAGATCTATGACCTTTTGGCAGTGCGGGTGATAGTAGACAGCGTCAAGGACTGCTATGCGGTTTTGGGGGTTGTCCATACCCTATGGAAACCGGTACCCGGCCGCTTTAAGGATTACATCGCTATGCCTAAGTCCAATATGTATCAGTCCCTCCACACTACGGTAATCGGGCCTAAGGGGGATCCCTTCGAGATCCAGATCCGCACCTGGGAGATGCACCGCATCGCCGAAAAAGGTATCGCCGCCCACTGGCTGTATAAAGAAGGGCAGCAGCGGGGGGCAGTGGAGTTCGAACAAAAGATCGCCTGGCTGCGGCAGGTAATGGATTGGCTGAAGGAAATGAAGGATCCAGAGGAGTTTATGGCGACCCTCAGGATTGACCTATTTGAAGATGAAGTCTTTGTATTTACTCCCAAGGGCGATGTCAAGAATCTGCCTGCCGGTTCCACTCCAGTGGATTTTGCCTTCAGCGTCCACACAGATGTAGGTTTACGGTGCATAGGTGCCAAGGTCAATGGCCGCATTGTCCCCCTGGATTATCAACTCAATAACGGTGAGTTTGTCGAGATCCTGACCTCCAAGACGCCCTCCCCTAGCCAAGATTGGTTGAGTTTTGTGAAAACATCTAAGGCCCGCAGCAAGATCAGGGCTTGGTTTAAGGAGCAGCAGCGGGAGGAGAGCGTCGAACGCGGTTTGGAACTTCTGCAGCGGGAATGCCGCAAGCTGGGTTACGACGCTGGCGAGCTGCTCAAGAGCGATGCCCTGAATGAACTGGCAAGGCGTTACGGGCTGGGCAACCGGGAAGACTTGCTGAGCAGTGTTGGTTACGGCAAGATTTTGACCCGGCAGGTAATTGCCAAACTAGCGGAACAAGAGGGAATCGCGGATCCGGCACCGAAAGTGCCCCCGCCCAACAATTCCCGAACCATCAGGCGAGGCCAGGCGCCTTTGGGAATCGTTGTTAAGGGTCTGGACAACCTATTGGTGAGGATTTCCAAATGCTGCAATCCAGTACCCGGGGATGAGATTGTGGGGTATATCACCAGAGGCAGAGGCGTCTCCGTACACCGGGTGGATTGCCCCAATGTGGCGGCTTTGGCCCAAGAACCGGAGCGGCGGATCGATGTGCAGTGGAATACCACCGAGCAATCCTCATATCCGGTGGAGTTGGCCATTGAGGCCATCGATCGCACCAACTTATTGGCTTCCATCATGAATGCCATTGCTGAAACCAAGACTTATATAGAATCGGTCAACGCCCGGACAACCGACCACAGAACTGCCCTGATTAACCTGGTGGTGACCATCCACGATGTGGATCACATGCACGATATCATGCGGAGGTTAAGAAGGGTGGAGGGCGTGGTGGAGGTGGAGCGGGCGCGGCCTACGTAAATTACAGCTTTGAGAAAGGTTAGAGTTGCTGTGCGGGCATTGATTCAACGGGTAAGTAAAGCAGAAGTTGCAGTAGCAGGTGAAGTCATCGGCTCCATCGGAGCTGGGATGGTGATTCTCCTCGGTGTAGCCGGGGATGACACAGAGTGGGACGCCCAATGGCTGGCCCAAAAGAGTGCGAACCTACGGATCTTCGATGATGGAGCGGGCAAGATGAACCTGTCCCTTTTGGATACCGGTGGAGAAGCACTGATTGTTTCGCAGTTTACTTTGTACGGCGACTGTCGGCGGGGCCGGCGGCCCAGTTTTGATCAAGCTGCGCCTCCGGATCGGGCCCAAGCCCTCTACAATCTCTTTGTTGAAGAGATGAAGAGACTGGGGGTAAGAACGGCAACAGGCCAGTTTCAGGCCATGATGGATGTCTCCCTGGAAAACAGCGGTCCGGTAACGCTGCTGGTGGAGTCGGAATCGGCGAGGCCCAAAAAGAATGGCGGTTGAAGAACCGAATCTCAATGGGAGATGGACTATGGAGATCACTTTGCTAACAGTTGGAGAACTGGCAGTAAACTGCTATATAGTTAGTAAGAAGGGCCGGGCGGTGGTCATCGACCCTGGAGACGAGCCTCAAGTCATTCTCAGAGTCCTAGAGGAAAAATCCCTAAACTTGGAGGGGATCATCAATACCCACGGCCATTTTGACCATATCGGCGCCAATGGCCCTTTGAAGGCAGCCACCGAGGCACCGCTGTACATTCACCGGGAGGATGCTCGGTGCTTGCAGGATGCCCAGGCC
>JAAZHE010000036.1 GCA_012510855.1 Bacillota bacterium
CTTAATGGTGGCCGACGTGCTTTTCCTGTGGATTCTGTCTGTTCCTCTGGGCTATTTTGCCGCCTTCGTCTGGAATCTGCCTCCCTACATGGTATACTTCTTTCTCCGGATAGACTTTATCGCTAAGTCCGTCTGGTGCGTCTTCCGCCTCAGAAGCGGAAAGTGGATCAAGAGGGTGCAGAGCCTTGAGGGAGTAGCTAGTGTTGGGGCGTAGAACTCCCCGGCTGTTCAGGCTGCAGTTTTGCTAGCTGTCCCCTTGGAGCTCACCCCTTCGGCTTGGCCGTTGTGCAGGTGTGCCAAGAGCTTTCTTCATATACGATTCCTCCAAGAGTGTTCTCTCCTACCCAGTGCAGAAAGGCCGTTATCTGCACTGTTTTTGGGGTTCTCTCCATAGTCTGCTCTGTTCTTCTCCTCGGTTTATGGTTCTGCTTTTTCTGCAGTTGCCATAGATTTGACAACGAATAGCCGATGAACGCGGATGGCAAAAGCAGGAAAGGAGAGTATTGACTTTCCAATTGTGTTACGATATTATTACATTAACGTTCACATTAACGTTCACATTAACGATAACACGCGTTCGTTGACTTTGATTGGAAGGGAACTTTTTCATGCGACGAGCCAAGGTAACACTCAAGGACATAGCAAGGGAGACAGGATTTACCATCAATACCGTATCCCGTGCTTTGAAAAATAAAGAAGGTGTAGCTGAGGACACCAGACGGTTGATCCATGAAACGGCCCGGCGAATGGGGTACATCACCAACAGCATTGCAGGGGCGCTAAGGTCTGGGGAGACGAAAACCATTGCCGTCATCATCGGGGATATTTCTAACCCGCATTTTTCCATCATGGTGAAGGAGCTGGAGAACGCAGCCAAGCGGTTTCACTACAGCCTCTTTGTCATTAATACCGATGAAGATGATGAGATGGAGTATCAGGCAATTTACAATGCCCTGAGCAAAAAGGTGGACGGCATCATAATTTGTCCGACTCAGAAGGACGACTCCAGCATCGAGCTCATGCGTAAGAACGGCATCCCCTTTGTCTTGCTGGGTAGAAGGTTCGATACCCATGAGACTGACTATGTGATTTGGGATGACCTAAATGGCGGTTTCTTAGCAACCAAGCACTTAATCGAGACAGGACGCCGCCGTATTCTCTATCTCAATGGTCCCAGCTACATATCCAGCTCTAGAGAAAGATTAATGGGATACCAAAAGGCACTTCGAGAAGCAGGTCTGCCGTATATAGATGAACTGGTGCATGAGATACCTGTTACATCCGGGGAGTGCCACAAAGTAATCAGTGAACTGGTGAGGGATGGCCTAGATTTTGATGCGGTTTTCGCCTTTAGTGACATAATAGCGTTTGAGACAATTTGGGCGCTCAACGAGTGCGGCATTAGAGTACCGGAGGATGTCGCTGTTGTGGGTTTTGACAATATCCAATCCCGGTTGTTCTTGCCTGTCCCTTTGACCACAGTAAGTGCGCCCAAGAGTAGAGTAGCGCGACGTGCCATGGGTATCCTGCTTAGAAAGATGCGGAATAAAGATGATGACTCATTTTATCATGAGATCATAGATACCCATTTGGTTGTCAGGGGAACGACTTAGAGGGCATGGCGAAGGGAGACCTGTAATGGCTGAAGGTATGATTTTCGATCTGCAGGAATTCGCCGTTCACGATGGACCAGGGATCAGAGTCGTGGTGTTTCTTAAAGGATGTCCGCTGCGCTGCGAATGGTGCCACAATCCCGAAGGGCAGCTTTTTCAAAGCCAGCTGGTGGTCAGTGTAGATGCTTGTCACAACTGCGGTAGGTGTGCAGCTGTCTGCCGCTTCGGGGCGGCGCCCTTTAACTGGGAAAAGTGCACAGCCTGTGGTCAGTGTGTTTCAGCATGTCTTAGCGGCCTACGGCGGATCTGCGGTTCTCGCGTCAGCTCACAGGAACTGGTGGAGCGCCTCATGGGCTATAAGGACTTTCTGGAAAGATGTGGAGGCGGAGTGACTTTTTCCGGCGGGGAACCCCTTGCCCAATCGGATTTCTTGATAGAGGTGCTTGATCAGCTTGAGCTTTTGCATACAGCTGTGGAGACGTCGGGTTATGCTCCGACTCCTGTCTTCCGCGATGTTCTTAGCCGCGTTGATTTGGTACTTTTTGATCTAAAACACAGTGACCCCAAGATCCATAAACAGTTTACCGGAGTAGACAATGCTCTAATATTGGAGAATCTTAGGGTGTTGAAAGACAGCGGGAAAAGCTTTATTGCGAGAATCCCATTAATTCCCGGCGTGAATGATGATTTAGAGAACATGAGAGCAATCGCTGACCTCTTGGCAGACTCACCTGGCCTGCAGCGGGTGGAGTTTTTGAGATATCACACCACCGCTGGTGCTAAGTACAAGATGATTGGCAGGGAGTATTGTCCGTCTTTCGCTACTGAACGTTCTCCCCAGGTTTGGGCAGAACCCTTTGAGGCCTGTGGTATTAGGAGTGTGGTCCTGTGAAAAAGCGCATTCAAAGGTTGTTGGATTATACGCTTGCAAAGAAACACCATGCATTTAGGAGGTCGGATAAACCGGAGCTTGCCCTGGAGTTCAAGAAGAGACAGCTTTCTCCGATGGAACGGGCTGTGGAGCGGTTGGTATGGGTTCTCAATAATGAAGAGCCTGTCCTCTTGCCTGATGAGCGAATTGTGTTTACCCGGACCATTGGTGAGATTCCTTCCATATGGACCGAGGACGAATGGCAAGCTGTTGAGAGTGCCCATTATATTCACGAATCGGGCAGAGTCTGTAATATTTGCCCCGATTACGCCGCCACCATAGCACGGGGACTGGAGGGGAGACGAGCGGATATCCTGGCTTCTCTCAAGAGGGTACGGAAGGCAGGAGACCAAGAGGGTGAGGTATTCCTCCAGGGCTTAATTAGAATCATAGATAGCCTTGAGGCACTGGCCGATCGATACGCCGAAAAGGCCAGAGAGGAAGGCTACCTTCAGACCGCTGCAGTGCTGCAGCGGGTGCCGCGGTATGGTGCTAGGACTTTCTTAGAAGCGCTGCAGTTTTTTAGAATCCTCCATTTTACCTTGTGGTGCAGCGGTAATTATCATAACACCATTGGCCGCTTCGATCAGTACATGTATCCATACTTAAAAGAGGACTTGGATTCTGGATACCTGACGTACGACGAGGCCTTGGAACTGGTGGAGGAGTTCTTCCTTACCTTTAACAGAGATAGCGACCTTTACCCAGGAGTGCAGCAAGGTGATAATGGTCAGAGCCTTGTCCTAGGCGGAGTTGATGCGGATGGCAATGATGCTTTCAACGTACTATCTGAAATGTGCCTCAAAGCCAGTATGGAGCTGAAGGTAATCGATCCGAAGATCAATCTTCGAGTACACAAGAATACTCCGCTGGAGGTCTATGAACTAGGTTCCCAGCTTACCAAGGAAGGATTGGGATTTCCCCAATACTCCAATGATGATGTTGTGATACCAGGCTTAGTTGATCTTGGTTATGACTTGGTGGATGCCAGGAATTACGTAGTAGCTGCCTGTTGGGAGTTTATCATTCCCGGGGTCGGTATGGATATTCCCAACATCGGGGCGTTGTCCTTCCCCAAGGTGGTTGATGTCTGCCTCCATCGGGATCTGGAGAGTTGCAAAGACTTTCCAACCTTCATGACAAAGGTGCGTTCTGAGGTATCGAATCAGGTGCACCAGATTACTGCCCAGTTCAATAATCTCTTCATGGAGCCGGCTCCGTTCATGTCTTTACTCATGACCGGCTGTGTAGAACAGGCAAGGGATGTTTCCCTGGGGGCAAAGTACAATAACTTCGGCCTCCACGGTACTGGCTTGGCAGTAGCAGCAGATTCTCTGGCGGCTATTCGGAAGTACGTTTTTGAAGAAAAGGCGGTTTCAGCAACGGAGCTAATAAAGGCAGTTGACTGCAACTTCCAAGGCTACGAGGGTTTGCTTGCTAAGCTCAAGTTCGAAGCCCCCAAGATGGGCAATGACGATGATTGTGTCGACACCATTGCCTGTGATTTGCTGAACATGTTTGCCGATTCTTTGGCTGGTATGAAGAACGAACGGGGAGGGTGCTATCGGGCTGGCACCGGTTCAGCGATGTATTACTTGTGGCATGCCAAGGAACTGGGGGCATCGCCCAACGGCCGCCTCAGGGGCGAGCCGCTGCCTGCCAATTACTCGCCGAGTCTCGGCGTGAGAGTCAAGGGTCCCATCTCCTTGGTCAAATCGTTTACCAAGCCCGATCTTTCTCGAGTAATTAACGGCGGTCCTTTGACGGTTGAACTCCAGGACACCTTGTTCCGCAATGAAGAGTCGATTAGTAAAGTGGCCATGCTGGTTAAGTCCTTTATTGATATGGGTGGACATCAACTTCAGCTTAATACTCTAAACAGAGAACAGCTGATAGAAGCTCAGGCTCAGCCTGAGAAGTACCGTAATCTAATTGTTCGGGTGTGGGGGTGGAGCGGATACTTTGTGGAGCTGGATAAAGAGTATCAGGATCATATCATTAGAAGGACTCTAATTGCCTAAAGATGGGAGATTTCCCGGTATTGCAGAGACCTTGACGGGGAGATGATTGCATTGAGGGCAAAGGAACAGGCAAAGTGGGCGGTGATTTTTCTCCTCCCGGCGCTGGTTGTATATACGGGTCTCTTGGTTTTGCCCGCAGCCTATGCACTGGGTCTAAGTTTGACGGACTGGGATGGGTTGGATAAACCGACCTATGTCGGCCTCCGCAATTTCAAAGAGCTGATTGGAGATCCGGTCTTGTGGACCTCACTAAAGAACAACCTGGTATACGCAGCCTGTACTATCTTGATTGGGAATAATATCGGCCTAGTGTTGGCACTGCTCTTAGAAACAGGCATCAAGGGGCGGGGTTTATTCCGGGGTTTACTCTATCTCCCTGCTGTCCTCTCCTGGGTAGTAACGGGTTTTCTTTGGCGGTGGGTATACAACCCGGTTTTTGGGCTGCTAAACACTGTTTTGAAATCGGTGGGTTTGGGGTCCCTGGCTCAAAACTGGTTAGGGGACAGTAATATAGCCTTCTTCTCAGTGGTAGCCGTAGCCATCTGGAAGGGTTTCGGATTCAGTATGGTTGTTTACTCCGCCGGGCTGCAGAATATCTCACAGGATCTCCTAGAGGCAGCGAAGATTGATGGAGCTACCCGCTGGCAGACGGTACGTAGTATTGTGCTGCCGCTGCTTAGACCCATCATGGCGGTGGTCACAATCCTGGCGCTGATTGATGCATTTCGGGTGATGGACGTATTCGTGGTAATGACCTCCAATGTCCAGTCCCGGGCCCTTCAGGTAATAGCCACGTATATATACAAGTCTGGTTTTGACTACTATCGGATGGGCTACGCTGCTGCCCTGTCGGTTGTGCTGTTTCTTATCGTAGGTGTAAGTTCTGTCGTTTACTTCAAGACGCTAGGAAAAAGCCTGACTGAGTAGTGTGTCTGCAACTGTGGGGGAGGGTCAGTGTTGATTTTTTCTAAAGGCAAGAAAGCCCGATTAGGCGACATTGCACTACTGGCGGTAACATACTTGGTCTTGATCTCGCTATCGGTTACCACTGTATTCCCGTTGTTTTGGATGGTCTCGTCATCCTTCAAAACGAGGCAAGAGATGTATTCGAATAAATGGCTTTTTCCCCAACGCATACAGTGGTCGAACTATATAGCTGCTTGGGAAGGTGTGGATTTCCTGAGGTATTTCGGCAACAGTATGCTTGTCAGCATCGTGAGTGTAGGAGGCATGACTCTCATTGGCGCCATGGCGGCGTATGCCTTGACTCGCTACATCTTTCCGGGAAGGGATCGATTGCTGTTCTACTTCATTGGCGGACAAATGATTCCCAGTGCAATGGTGCTCATACCGCTGTTTATCCTGCTGCATAGGCTGGGACTGCGTAACAGCCGGCTTGGCATCAGTCTGACGTACATAGCAGGGGGATTGCCCTTCGTGATTTTTCTCCTACAGGGGTTCTTCCGTAGCATGTCTCCTGAAATCGAAGATGCGGCCCGTATCGATGGCTGCAGCGAGTTTGGCCTCTTCTTTCGGATAGTCTTGCCTTTGGCCAGGGCGGCACTAAGTACTGTGATCATTTTCCAATTCATGTGGGTATGGAACGAATTCATATTGGCCCTAGTCTTGTTGCAAAGGGATGATGTCAAGACCCTGACGGTTGGGTTGTATTCCGGACTGGGACAGTATGTGTCAAACTACCCTGTCCTGTTCGCAGGCC
>JAAZHE010000037.1 GCA_012510855.1 Bacillota bacterium
ACTCGGTCAAGGTCCCCACTTGGTGGTAGAAGCTGATGAAAGTGACGGGTCGCTATTGGCACTGCCGGCCGAGATAGCGGTGGTCACCAATGTAGAGGCTGATCACTTGAACCACTATGGTAATCTGGAGGCTGTGCGGGCAACATTTCTGCAGTTCATGCAGCAAGTGCCTCCAACCGGGGTTATTGTTACTTGTGCCGACGACCAGGGTCTCGCCCAATTGGCACAGCAGGTGAGGTGTCGGCATGTAGATTACGGCCTGGGCAATGGTGCCTTTTGGCGAGCAACGGAATTACAATTTCTCCCTTGGGGGTCTCGTAGCACGGTCTGGCGGGGTAGGGAAAAAATGGGAGCCTTGTGCCTTAGAGTGCCAGGAAGTCACAATGTAGCTAATGCCTTGGCTGTTTTGGCAGTGGCCGGTGAGTTGGAGCTTCCCATTGCCGATGCGCTGGATATCCTAGGGCAGTTTCGGGGAGTTGCCCGCAGATTTGAGAGAATCGGCGAGGTTAATGATGTATTGGTTATCGACGACTATGCCCATCATCCCACTGAGGTCAAAGCTACTTTAGCCGCCGCTCGCCATCTTGAAAGGAGAATTATCACAGTCTTTCAGCCCCATCGCTACACTCGGGTGGCGACCTTAGTGAACGAGTTTGCCTCTTGTTTTTACGATACAGACCAGCTGATCCTCACCGATATTTACCCAGCAGGGGAAAAGCCTATCCCTGGTGTTTCCGGAAGGCTGTTGGCAGAGGCAGTCGCCCAATCGGGGTTTTCTAATCTTGTGTACATAAACGACTACCAGGATATTCCAGGATTTCTGGCCGAGTCAGTGAGACCAGGCGATGTGGTAATAACCATGGGAGCCGGTAATATCCGGAGTGTTGGGGTAGACTTGATAAACTTACTGAAAGCGCGGGTGGTGGCAAAGTGCGAAGAATACGGATCAATGGCCGTCGGCAGCTAAAAGGTCTGATCCCCATCAGTGGAGCAAAGAATGCTGTTTTAAAACTGATGGCGGCGGCCTTGATGGCCCCCGGAGAGTCAGTCATTCATAATGTCCCTCACATTCAAGATGTCTTCACCATGGTCGACCTCTTGAAAACCCTCGGTGTAGGGGTCCAGTTTGAAGAAAACACGTTACGGTTGGCGGTGGGTGAACAGATCGGTGAAGAAGCTCCCCATGAATTGGTGCGGAAAATGAGGGCCTCTATTCAAGTCATGGGTCCGCTCCTAGGGCGACTGGGAAGGGTACGGGTGTCGCTGCCCGGAGGTTGTGCCATCGGAGAAAGACCCATTGATTTTCACCTGAAAGGCTTCAAGCAGTTGGGCGCTCAAATTCGGGAAGAGCATGGATATATCTACGCAGAGGTCAAGGAGCTTAGGGGAGTCGATATCCAGCTGGATTATCCTAGCGTAGGCGCTACCGAGAACCTGATGATGGCCGCTGCCTTGGCTAAGGGCACTACCCAGATCCGCAATGCGGCCAGGGAGCCTGAAATCATCGAGGTGCAGAATTTTCTGAATCAGATGGGTGCAAGGATCCGGGGAGCAGGTACCGATGTCATCCGCATCGACGGTGTGGAGACCTTGCATCCGGCAGAGCATACGGTGATTCCCGATCGGATTGAGGCGGGAACATATATGGTGGCTGGCGCCATAGCGGGAGGGGAGGTGACTCTGCAGCCTGTGATTCCCCAGCACGTCTCCAGCCTCATCGCCAAGCTGGAGGAGGCCGGCATCGAAGTCTCTGTCGAGGATGACAAAATCACAGTATATTCCACAGGGAGCTATCGGGCAGTGAACTTCCAGTCGCTGCCTTATCCAGGCTTTCCGACGGATCTCTTGCCTCAGGTGATGGCAATGATGACTCTAGCCAAAGGTACCAGTGTGATCCGGGAGACAGTCTACACCAACCGCTACAAGCATGTCAGTGAACTGCGGCGGATGGGAGCCAACATTATCCTGGCCGATCGAAGTGCCGTAGTCCAGGGAGTATCAGCTTTGAGTGGGGCAGAGGTTGTGGTCCCAGACCTGAGGGCCGGAGCGGCCTTGGTCCTTGCTGGTCTCGGAGCCCACGGTACCACCATTGTGGAAGACGATGGCCATCTGGACAGAGGCTATGACAACCTTGTCGGTAAGCTGCAGGGAGTGGGTGCGGAGATCGGGTTCCTTGAATAGTGTTTGGTGTCTAAACATGACTTCCTTTGCTGACAATTCTTTCATGTCTTGGCTGCTGGCTGTGCTATAATGAAAGAGTACGGACATAGGTGGAAGGGTGACATTTTATGCCTAGGGAGCGGGACAGTTATTCTTTATGGTTTTCCATGGCAGTCTTGCTCTTGGTTATAGGCCTTTACGGTTTCCTCCATTCCCCTTTCTTCCGGGTCCAGTATATCCAGGTCAACGGCTCCAGCTACAGTCCAGAGCAGCTGGCCCAGATTGCCGGGATTGAGAAAGGGACAAGCCTTCTAGGGTTGGATACTGAACTCGCTGCTAGAAGACTAGAGCAGGAACCCATCATCTCACGGGCAATTGTCTATCGGTATCTGCCTGATACCGTCTATATACAAGTGGAAGAGCGGACTCCCATAGCCATGGTGCCGTATGAATCAGGGTTTTTCGGTGTTGCAGCCGATGGAACCGTTCTGGGCAGGCTTGGAGATAACGCCTTCAACTTACCTATCATCACCGGGGCGGACAAGAACTCCATTCTGGTGGGAAATAAAAACATCAGTGAACTGGTGATTGCCGCCAGGATCCTGAGTGGGCTGCCCCGGGGCGTTAGGGAACTTATTTCTGAAGTGAACGTTGCGGATCGGGATTGCTTGAAGGTTATCAGCCGCAGTCTAGTGGAGTGCCACTTAGGTGGTCCTGGAAGCATCCAAGACAAGTTGGACGTTGTAGCTACCCTTCTGCCCCGGCTGGATTCGATCTCCTCGAAGACATACACCATAGTCGATGTCTCGAACCCCAAGCGGCCGGTGGTTCGTAAATTGCCCTAGCTGGATCGACGAAAACTTTCCCGGTAAAGAGGGAATCTACTCAGATTGTGGAATTAGGAAGCAAAGGTAAACTGCTCCTCTTACAGGCGGGGGCTTTAAGAAGCTAAGGTGAAGATGATTGGGAGCAACCCTGCTAAAAGGTGAAGGATTAGTAGCGTCCTTCGATTTAGGTACATCCAAGGTAGTGCCAACTATCGCCGAGGTCGACACTGTCGGTGCTGCTAAGATCATCGGGGTGGGTACCGGCTTCCATAGGGGTTTGCACCGGGGTGAAATTGTAGACCCTGAAGCCGTGGCCAAGGCCGTCATGGAGGCAGCCATTAGGGCTGAGCGAATGGCTCAGGTGGCGATGCCCCCGGTGGTAGTGGGCATACCGGGATGCTTTTGCTCATCTTTTACTGCTCGGGGCGCCGCAGCCATCAAAAGGCCCGGTCACCGGGTCCAGGCCGCAGATGTGGAGAGGGCTCTAGATGCCGCTGCGGCTATGGCCATTCCTCCGGGACGGCGGATTATCCATCGGTTGATCCATACTTACCTTTTGGATGGGCAGAGGATAGCAGAGTCCCCCATTGGCTTATCCGGCCGCCGGCTAGAGGTAGATGTACACTTCATCACAGCACCTTTATCGGTGTTGACAGAACTTGCCAACTGCTTGGGACAAGCCGGTGTACGGGTCGATGGGGTGGCGGTACAGTGTCTGGCCACAGCCCGCATGGTGTTGGCTCCCAGCCAGAGAGAGTTGGGAGTCGTTTTGGTTGATCTTGGGGCCGGTCAGACCGATATCGTGGTCTTTCGCAATGGGCAGCTTGATACCATGGCCTGTCTCCCGGTGGGGACCGACAACTTGGCCAGGGATCTTTCCGCAGGGTTGGGCATCGCCAGAGAACAGGCTGAACAGCTGGTATGGGGAGTTGGCTGCCCAGCATCTCTCAAGGCCGCCCCAGGAGTGGGGTCGGTTGAAGATAGCCCAACAAAGGACCTGCTCAAGAATCTGCAGGTGGAGTTCCAGGAGTACAATCGTGTTTTCATGGCGAGGGCAGAAGAGATCTGGCAGCTTGTGCAAAGCCATATCAGTAAGGAAGACAGCGGCGGGATCCTTTCGGGAGGCGTGAGGTTGGTAGGAGGCGGGGCCCTGGTCCCCGGGATGGCTGCCCTTGGTGCGGAGCTTTTGGGAATGCCAGTTGATGTATCCCTACCCGAAGAGCTTAGAAGCCTACCTGAGGTCTGCCAAAGTCCCGCGTATGCGGCGGCAGTCGCTTTGACCGCGGAGAGGGCGAAGACTCTGATTGAACTTCAAGCTGGAAGTACCAGCAAATCTGCCTCTTTAAATGTCTTATGGCAAAAGGTACGGAGTTGGCTCAGGTATTAGCAAGGAGATAGCCGGTGGGTGCCGGTTTTTGGGAGGTAACGGACATGTTCGAATTCGACACGCAAGCCGGGCAGTTCGCCAACATCAAGGTGGTGGGGGTTGGCGGTGGCGGCAGCAATGCAGTGAATCGCATGATTGAGGCAGAATTACAGGGTGTGCAGTTTATCGCCTTGAATACCGATGCCCAGGCATTGATGATGTCCAATGCCAGTCATAAGATTCAGATTGGAGAAAAGCTGACTAGAGGGTTAGGAGCGGGGTCTAATCCAGACATCGGTCAAAAGGCAGCTGAAGAAAGCCGGGATGAGATCAGGGCCCTCTTGGAAGGTGCTGACATGATCTTTATCACCGCCGGGATGGGCGGCGGAACTGGTACCGGGGGAGCTCCAGTGGTTGCGGAAATAGCCAGGGAAGTCTCGGCCTTGACAGTGGGAGTAGTGACAAAGCCCTTCAGTTTCGAAGGCAAGCGCCGCATGCAGCAAGCGGAAAAGGGCATTGCCGAACTGAAAGACAAAGTAGATACTCTGATTGTCATTCCCAATGACCGGCTGCTGCAGGTGGCGGAGAAGAAGACATCGATTGTCGAGGCTTTTCGCATGGCCGATGATGTACTGCTCCACGGCGTCCAGGGCATTTCCAATTTGATCACAGTGCCGGGTCTCATCAACCTGGATTTTGCCGATGTCCGGACTATCATGACCGATGCCGGTTCGGCGCTGATGGGATTAGGTTATGCCACCGGTGAAAACCGGGCAGCTAAGGCTGCCACCATGGCTATTTCCAGCCCATTGCTTGAAGCCTCTATTGAAGGTGCAAAGGGGATTTTGCTCAATATCACGGGGAGCTCATCCCTCGGCCTATTTGAGGTCAACGAGGCGGCGGAGCTCATCGCGGCAGCTGCCGATCCCGATGCCCATATCATCTTTGGCGCGGTGATCGATGAGTCGCTCAAAGATGAACTCCGGGTGACGGTAATCGCAACCGGATTTGAGAGCCGCTCCGACGGCAAGGCGGAGCATGCCAATCGCCGCAGTTTCAAAGATGAATTTGAAATCAAGCCTTTCGCCACGGATGATCTGGATATTCCGGCTTTCTTGCGCAGAAAATAGCAGGGCAGGCGGGGGACGGTAAATCATTCTAGCTTTTTGATCTCCCGCCTTAGTTTCTTCAGAATCCGCTTCTCTAGCCTCGAGATATAGGACTGGGAGATTCCCAGACAGTCTGCCACTTCTTTTTGCGTTTTCTCTTGGCCGTCTTCTAGCCCGAAGCGGAGCTTCATGATCCGCGTCTCCCGGGGAGTGAGCCGCTTGAGGGCGCCCACCAATAATTCCCGATCTACCTCTTCTTCAATTCCCTTGCTGACATTGCTTTCTACTCCCAGGATATCGATCCAGCCGATCTCGTTGCCGTCATAGTCTGTATGAAGAGGTTCCTCTAAAGACACCTCAACCCTGGTCTTGTTGTTGCGCCTGAGAAACATCCTAATCTCGTTGTCTATGCACTTGGAGGCATAAGTAGCCAGTTTCACATTGCGCCCGGGGTCAAAGGTATTCACCGCTTTGATGAGACCGATGGTGCCGATGGAGACTAAATCCTCAATGCCCACCCCTGAGCTCTCAAACTTCCGGGCGATATACACAACCAAACGTAGGTTTCGCTCGATCAGTGTGTTTCTGACACTCTTGTCGCCTGATCCCAGCCGCTTGAGAAGCTCGCTTTCTTCCTCTGCCCCTAGGGGAGGGGGCAGCACTTCGTTGCTGCCGATATAATAGACAAAATCCGGCGTTAGTTCCAACCGCTGGCAGAGACGTAGAGCTAAAGCCCGTAGCATTAGTGAGAACCAGAGCCGCTGCTTCTTCACTGTCCCTCGCCTCCCATAGTAGCCGGGCTCACAGCCGGCGGTTGAGCAAATGTACCTAAGGTTCCATGGATTATCGCCGGAGGTATCAAGGCCTGATATTCACCGGCGTTGTCAAGCTGATGATTGCAGATCCCCACAATGGCTTCACCTGCTGGGATCGATTGGCCCGACACCTCCAAGGTAACCCGGTCAGGTCTAAAACCCACCAAAATTCCATTCTTATTGCCCAAGGAGCTGTAGGGTATGATCCGAAAACGACTAGACCATTTGGATGCAGCTAAGAGCTGCGTGAGAGCCTTTTGATCTCCTGCCTCCAGTTGCTGGATATTTGCGGCCAAATCATCGGGCAGTATTTCGGCAATCAGGTCCTGTTCCAAGACTATCACCGGTGCTCCAGTTAGCGGGTCGGTTAGATGATTGCCTGTATCTAGCAACCCTACTACCCGGATGACCTCATCCCCAAAATAGATACTGATGGGCAGCTGGTAAATGCGGCGGATCATACTGGTTTGAACGACTCCCCAACCTAGTTCCGCGATGATTAAGACACCTGCAATAGCTGTCAAAAGGCCCAGGAAAGTGTTGGGTTCCGCGGGTGTGCCCAGAAGGTAAGCGGCTGCTAGACCGATGCCGCCAGAGCCAAAACCGATTCCCGCAAAGTGAAGAGCCAATTTAGCTAGCCGGCGAAGTGAGACGGGGTAAAAAGCTGTCACGAGCATGAGGAGAGTAACAGCCAGGATTGTAGGTATGAAACGTAGCAGGCCGTAGTAAGGGATGATGTTTAAGCTGGCCAGGTACAGGAGAAGAAAATGTGCGGTTCCGATGGCAGCACCGGCACAGAGCCGGCGCCAGTTGGTTTTAGCTAATGTAACGGCGGCAGTTGCCCAGAGAAGTAAATAATCGCAGACGAAATTGGCTATTAAATAAAGCAAGAGGATATCGACATATACGATATAACCAAGGGCCAATAATCTCACCCTCTCTTACCTTCTTCTGATTTATTATACCTGGCAGAGTTGCCAGGTACTTCTATATTATCATAGACAAATGCCAATGGCTGATACCTTGGGAATAAACCGACACCCCTGTGGCAATACTGAACTATACAAGCGGCTCACTGTATTGGGGGGAGAACGGTTTGAATAAAGTTGAAATCTGTGGTGTCAATACTTCCAAGCTGCCCGTTCTTTCTAACGAGAAAATGAGGGAATTGTTGAAGGCCATGCAGGAGGGCGACGAGGATGCCCGCAGACAGCTTATTCAGGGTAATCTCAGATTAGTACTAAGCGTAATCCAGAGGTTCAACAACCGGGGTGAGCCTGTAGACGATCTTTTTCAAGTGGGCTGCATCGGTTTGATGAAAGCCATTGACAACTTTGATCTCAGCCAAAATGTCAAGTTTTCTACCTATGCCGTTCCCATGATCATTGGAGAGATCCGCCGCTACCTACGGGACAACAATCCCATCCGGGTTTCCCGCTCACTTAGGGATATTGCCTACAGAGCCCTACAGGTTCGAGATTCGTTAGTAGCCAAGTATTCCCGGGCGCCGACCATCGGCCAGATTGCAGCAGTCTTAAAGATGCCCCGGGAGGAAATCGTGTATGCTCTGGATGCTATTCAAGAGCCGGTATCGCTCTTTGAACCCATTTACCACGATGGAGGAGATCCAATCTTCGTCATGGATCAGATCAGTGATGAAAAAAACGAAGACAGCAATTGGCTGGAGGGGATCTCCATTCGGGAAGCCATGAGCAAACTGGGAGAGCGGGAAAGGCTGATCCTCACCATGAGATTCTTTGGCGGCCGGACTCAGATGGAAGTGGCGGAGGAAATCGGCATTTCCCAAGCCCAGGTTTCACGCCTGGAAAAAGCTGCCTTGAAGCACCTGCGCCGACATATGGCAGTCAATGAAGCTGACACGGTTAACCAGTGATGGACAACCAGGCAGGGATCAAGCAAGTAACTGCAGGAGGTGGCGAAGGTGATAGCAAAGAGGTTCCGCAGTCGCTTACTAGTTATTGCCGTCATTTTATCAGCAACGTTGCTGTTGGGTTTTTTTGCTGTGCACGTGACCAGCAATACCCTGTCGGTAGAAGAAGCTTTCAATGTGGAGAGTCTAATTAGGCTTCATGTTGTAGCTAACAGCGATTCACCTTTTGATCAAGATCTCAAGCTGAAAGTGCGGAATGCCATCTTAGCCGAGACTGGACACTTGTTCGCAGGTATTACTACCAAAGCACAAGCTTGGGAGCAGCTGCAGCTGCACAAGGATGTCGTGCAAGCGGTTGCCCAAGAGGCGGTGAACCGATCTGGAAAAAATTACCCAGTGGAAGTACAGCTGGGAACATACGCCTTCCCGGAGAAGACCTACGGCTCTATGTTGGTTCCAGCCGGGGACTATCAGGCTGTGAAGGTCGTTATCGGGGCAGGTAAAGGCAGCAACTGGTGGTGTGTCCTATTTCCACCTCTTTGCTTGATGGAGGGTGCAGGGGTCGTCCAGCAGCCGACGGTGAAAAACGACGGGACAGCCCATGAAGGAGAAGCTCGGCAGGTAGTAGTCCAATGGCGTTTCAAGTACCTGGAGAGTCTTTATCGGGAATATGGAGAGAGGCTGGCGGCTCTGCTGAATTCTGTGCGAGGCAGAGCTATACTCTCTGCCGCGGAATTCTCCTCTTAGTGAAGCTCCAGCCCAAAAGACGCAGAGTACATTTGCTTTCACCCCCACATATAATTAATGTACGGCAGAGTGTGCCGGGGGGTGGGGAGTATGCTGGTTAAGACATCGGAGCTTTGGGTCCTGGATGTCATCAATACCATCGACGGTCAGCGGTTGGGGAATATCACTGATCTGGATATTGATTTGACTACCGGGAAAATCAACGCTCTGATTCTGTCTGAACCAGGTGGTTTTCTCGGACTGTTCCGGCGAGGTCGAGAGATTGTCATCCCCTGGGAAAAGGTGATCCTGATCGGTATTGATGTGATTCTAGTAGAAATGGCTTCCCTGCGGGATCACAAGCGGGGAAGATATGGAGCATAGTCCCCGGTTATCACCCGGGGACTCAGCAGTCTCTGCCCATCGTGCTATTCTTCTACCGGCTGAAACTCATCCTTGCCCACTCCGCATAGAGGGCAAACCCAGTCATCCGGCAGCTCCTCGAAAGGTACGCCCCCTTCTTCAGCTGGATCGTAGATGTAACCACATACCATACATTCCCATTTCTGCATAGAAGGTATCCTCCTTTATGTTTCCAATGAGGTTCATTGGTAAGTATGAAGTGTTTTCACCGTTTATTATTCGTTTCCTGCTAGAAAACCCCATTTGTTTCCAGCTAAGGGACTATAGTATAATGAATGCAGCTTATTTCGCCATTCTGTGCTGGGTGGGATTAAGGTGAAATGTCCCTTTTGCGGTTTCTTAGAGAGTAAGGTCGTGGATTCCCGGGCCACAGAGGAAGGCGCCTCCATCCGACGCCGGAGGGAGTGCATGAGTTGCGGTCGCCGGTTTACCACCTACGAGCGCTTAGATGAAGTTCCTTTGATGGTGGTCAAGAAAGATGGACGCCGGGAGGCTTTCTCCCGGGAAAAGATTATCAACGGCGTCTTGAGGGCTTCGCAAAAGCGGCCAATCAGCTATGAGGTCATCGAAAACCTCGCTAGGGATATAGAACGGGAACTGCGGAATCAAATGGAGAGAGAGGTTCCTTCCCAGATGATCGGGGAGATGGTGATGGAGCGGCTGCGTCAGCTTGATGAAGTAACGTATGTGCGGTTTGCTTCAGTGTACAGGCAATTCAAGGATATCGGCCGCTTCATGGAAGAATTGGAAAAGCTGCTGCAGCAGCGGAACGAATAGGTAGGAGAAAGGAAATATGGAAGGTTCCAACGTGAGGGATATCTTAGGCTGGCGGGTAAGGCGCGGATTGGAAATCTGGCAGCCAGAGATAGCAGCCTTGCCAGCGTCGGTTGTCTGCGGCTTTTCCGGCCGGCAGGGAGGTGTCAGTAAAGGTGCTTACACCTCCTTGAACCTAGGACTCCATGTCGGTGACCAAGAGGAGCACGTTGTGGAAAACCGCCGCCGGTTTTGTGAAGCCCTCGATATTGACCTGGAAGGCTGGGTTGCAGCAGAACAGGTCCACGGAAACGATGTTGCCGTTGTAGGCAGAAAGGACCGGGGTCGGGGAGCTTTTTCCCGAGTTACCGCTTTGCCGGCCGTAGACGGTCTTGTGACCAAGGAAGCAGGGGTCTGGCTCACCTGTTATTATGCTGACTGTGTCCCCTTAATCTTCTGGGATACCCGTGGGAGGGCAGTAGGCATCGCCCATGCCGGCTGGCGAGGTACTCTGGCCCAAGTGGGGATGAGGGTAGTAGAGGCGATGGTGGAGACCTTCTGCCTTGGTCCTAAGGACATTCACGTGCTTGTTGGTCCAGCCATCGGCAGCTGCTGTTATTCTGTAGGAGAAGAGCTCGCCGTTCTTTTTGAGGAGAAGTTCGGCGAAAAGCCTTTGATCAGGAAAGAGGGGCGAATCCATCTCGACTTGAAAGCTGCCAACCGAGAATCCTTGGTGAGGGGCGGAATTCCTCCCGGTCAAGTTTATCTCAGCAAGCTATGCACATCGTGTCTGCCTGGGGTTTTTTTCTCACACCGGCGGGATAAAAGCCCTACAGGCAGAATGGCAGCTGTAATTGGGTTGCGGGAGCATTAAGAGCTCCCGCATCTCCTTCCCCTGCGGAACAAGGAGTTTTGCATGGGGATGGGGAATCTGAAAAAAACGGGAGTGAGTCGTGTGGCGAAAATAGTTGAGCATGGTAAAGCAGCAAAACCGCCCTCTGTGGCCAGCCGCAGAGGAAGGGAGATCCTGGCAGTTTTGCTTTTCGCCATGGGAGTGTTTACTTGGCTTAGCCTGCATACCGAGAGTGTGGGTATTGTCGGCCTGTGGGTAGGAAGGTATGCCCGCTGGCTTCTGGGCTTGGCGGCAGATTTGCCGGTATTCTTATTTCTCTTGGCAGGGTACATGTG
>JAAZHE010000038.1 GCA_012510855.1 Bacillota bacterium
GTTAACGACTATGCTGCAAGATTTGCTCAAGCTGGATACAGCCAAGATCTGGTGCAGGAATTCGGTGCTAAGCTGATGACGTGGCTGATTATGCACGTGGCAGCCGCTGATCAAAGGATTGGGGCATATGTCCGGAAGCAAGGAGGCACACAGTCATGAAGGTTGCATACATCCAACCATTTTATAAGGCCACTAGGGACGTCTTTCGGATTATGATGGACGTTGACGTAAAGAGGGGCGAACTGAGATTAGCGAAGGACTTAATTCCCAGCAGAGAAGCCAACGTCATCATAGGCGCCACGGGGGATCTGTCCGGTTCAATCTTGTATAGTTTCCCTAAGGACATGACCCTGACCATGGTCAAGATCATGTCCGGTATGGAATTGAAGGAGCTAGATGGCTTCGTGTTGTCGGCGCTGGGGGAGGTTGCGAATATTATCAGCGGGAATGCCATGACTTATTTAAATTCCGAGAACTATAGGTGTGATATTTCCCCTCCCCATGTAATGGTGGGCACAAGCCAGTCTTTGTCCATGGCAACGGATGTCGCCTTAGTAATCCCAATGCTGTCGCCTATTGGCGAGTTCGAAATTAATGTGTCCCTCAGGGAAGCAGATGAGTAACACATGCCGGCACACCCCCTTAAAGCTGTGGGGGTGTGATTTTTCCTGGGCAACAAGCCATACTCTTAACAGGAGTTTTCGCCCTTGGAAGGGAAGTTGTAAAAAAGATCCAGATTAGTTGCCCGGCTTCAATGGCCTAAAGCTGGGTGCATTTGGGGTTTCACAAGGTAGAATCCCAAGCTACAGAAAAACCGGGAGGGGAGACAATGGCCATAAAGGTTGGTATTCAGCTGTACTCGGTGCGGAATTCTCTCATGAAGGACCCCTTTGGGACCTTGGAGAAACTGGCGGAGACAGGGTACAAGTACATAGAAGCAGCTAACCACGATACAGCAAAGGATCCGGGGGTAGGATTTGGACTCTCTGCCGATGAGATGAAAAAGACTCTCGAGGGCTTGGGTTTGTCCATTGTGGGATGTCACGTTAATCCCTTGGACCCGGAGAATCTGGGGCGGGTGCTGGATTATCACGCTGAGCTGGGGAATCCTCAAATTGGCTGTGCCATAGAATTTTTCCCCTACAACGATGTAGATTACGTCCTAAGAAAATGCGAGCTCTTCAATCAGATCGGTGAGATGTGTCGGGAGCGGGGGATGCGGTTCTATTATCACAATCACTACCAGGAGTTTCAGACCTTTGGAGATAAGACCGTCTATGACATAATCATGGACAATACCGACTCCAATCTGGTGTTCGCCGAAATGGACACCTATTGGGTCATGCGGGGCAGTCAGGATCCAGTACAGCTGATCAAGAAATATAAGGACCGGTTAGTGCTCCTTCATCAGAAGGACTTTCCTAAGGATGCGCCTCAGCCCCTAAACATGTTTGACGGCATCGTGAACAAGGATGCGAATATCAACATGGATGTATTCGCAGCCACCATTAATCCCCTTTGCTTTACCGAGATTGGTACCGGGGTACTGCCGATCCAGGATATCATCAATGCCGCGGCAGAAGCGCCTAATCTCGAGTACATCATTCTCGAGCAGGATGTTACCCAGTTGGGTGAAATCCAGTCCATACAGACCAGCATGGAGGCCTTCCGCAAGTTCTCCGGCATAGTCTGGGAGTAGGGAAAGTGCGGGGGAAGCCCAATAGACTATAAGTATGTGGTAGAACGCCCGGGCTATAGGTGTGGGAGCACCCTATAGCCCGGGCTTCTTTTCTTGGTGGAAGCAGTGTTTTTACGGACAAGTGTATTATTTCACTCGGCTTTACCTACATAAAGACCATGATGAGGCCGTGCAGCACTGTCGCAGTATCCTCCTATTTGCATCCCACTTACCACGGCAGCTGTGCCCGTGTAACCCCCATAAGGGCATCGCCATTGTTGATGGGATGCTGTTCGTCTACTCCAGAAGCTAAGAAGTGGGCCTCCAGCGGTTGGTCGGTTTTCTCCAGCTTCACTAGTATCTGATTCCAGCCGGCTTTGAGGGTTCCTTTCCCGTAATTGGAACCGTCGCCGCCTTCATTGGGTGCCAAGGGTACGATTTTTTCCGTTTCATGCAGGAACTCGCCGTTTAGGAAGAGCTTCATTCTGTTGTTGTTGGGGACTCCGATTAGCACCGGCTGGGATTTTTCTGATTTGATATAGTGCACAACATACACAACTCCAGTTTTCCCCTGGAACAGCTCCTCTGCTTCTAGATCGTTGGTGCGGCGCCAAATCTCTCTCCATCCGGCGGGCACTTGCTGGAAAACTGCATTTTCATCAACTCCGCAGTCGCTGTCGAGGTCTTTCCCTTCATACACCGGCGAAACCAGATATCGAAAACCGCCGAGGAAAACCAAGGGAATCCCAAGGAGAGCCGGCCGCCCCGCAACATCAACGGTAATTGTTCCCTGATTAGTTAATTGGATAGAGTCAGGAGGGGAAGTAACAGCCAAGGGCATGACGGTCTGACTTCCAGAGGGAATATCTACGGCAACAGGCATTGGTGTTCCCAGCTGCCAGCCTTTAGGCAGGTCAATATTAACTCTAGCCCTAATGGTTTCTGGCCGGAGGTTTTTCAGTATTAAGGTGAAGCGGGTAGGAGCATCTCCGACTACAGCGGCCGTGTCTTCGTAGATCAATTGTGCTTTTAGAGTCGTAAGGTCAAAGCTTACGCTGTTGGGTTTGTAGTCAGTGAGCCAGCCGGTTGCAAAGGTGTACTGGGGTTCCCCGCTGCTGGAGCAGCCTTTCCCTATTTCTACACCTGCATTCCAATAGCTCAAAACCCGTCTAGCCATCGTTAGGACTTCATCGGTCAGTTCATGCAGATTGGTGGGGGCCTTTAGGTTCTTGATGCCGCCCTTTTGCACATTGGTGGTAATCTCATCACCCAGGGGTTCTACCCACTTTTCTGGGATGTTCTTCCGACCCAAGATGATGCCGAGGATGGCACCAAGCGTGGCCCCTGTACAATCGGTGTCCCATCCACAGTTGACTGCTTTGCAGATGGCATCACCAAAACCCTCGCCATACAGCCAGCCGATGGTTTGGAAAGCAAGGTTGATGGGTGAGTACTGGGCTACAGGATGATAGAACTTCTTTCTGATCTGCTCCCGGGCTTCCCTCCAGTCAACGCCTTTTTCATATAAGGCTAATACTTCTCTTATGGCCCTATAGGTTTCACTGTCAGCTGGAATGGCACTTAATCCCACATCGAGGAGCTTGAACTTATCGTCAATGACAAAGGCACAAGACTCTACCACGGCGTTGAAGACTTCACCATAAACCGATTCTCCCCCAGCATGGTCGCAGATGGCATCCTGAAAGGCGTAATGGGCAGCGATGTGAGGGGCTCCCGGAGCTACACAAGCCCAGATTTCCGACCTAATAGGGCTTCCCATGCAGTGAAGAAACCAGTTGTTGTGCCACCCAGATACCGGCGGCTGCAATCCTCGGACTAAGTTGGTCTTACTCAGTCCATATTCATCGAAGTTGTAGGCGATGCAGTCTAGCCAGTACTCAGCTAAGTCGCGAGCGGTAAGTCCCGGACCTACCTCCTTGAGAGCTTGCAGCCATATAAGCTGCAGCTCCAGATCATCATTGGGAATGCCTCCTTCTGGCAAGTCAGGGTACCACCAGACATCAAACATTTCATCCTGCCCAAAGCGCCTCTCCAGCGGCGTTCCTAGGGTACCGCCGATGTTTTTCCCCAGCCAGCAGCCGTAGACCTTATCCCTATAGATGGTCTCATCCAGATAGATCTTGGTCACTTGTTGCCCTCCCTTATGATGGATCTGTATTCCGCAGCGACCACTCCATTCCTCATACCGTGAACTACGAGGCTTAAAAGGTTACTCGTCGACAGGGGTCTTCAGCTGGGGACGTATTGGAGCTCGTCGGTTAGAAGACTTGCGCTGGTCCTGCATGCAGCCCATTAATCTGGCCCAAGAAAGCTGAGTTTTCATTGGCAGTCATGTGTCCGGAGAAGGGCCGCGCTGAGCCTAGCTCTTTACACCGCATTCATCAACTTATTTGATTTGATGAGCCTGATGCATGTTTCAGCCACGACGGGATCGTATCGGCCGCCGGCTTCCCGCGCGAGGATAGTAACCACTTGCTCCAAAGACATCTTTGTGTCAAATAGTGGATGAAGCATGGCATCCACTGAATCTGCGACACAAATGATCCGGCTGAGCAGCGGTATACCCTTTCCCTTCAGCTGATCGGGGTATCCGGAACCATCATAGTACTCATGATGGTGGTGGATTATCGGTGCCAGGACCTCCAGGGCCGGGATTGCTCTGACTAGATTCGCGCCGCCAATGCAGTGTGATTGGACCTGGGCCCTTTCTTCTTCAGTGAGCGTTTCCTTGTTGAGCAAGGAAAGGTCAAGCTCCAACCATCCCAGGTCATGAAGCAGCGCAGCGTAATTGAGGAGCGCCAGCTGTCTGTCTGACAGGTTCATGGCGGTGCCCAGTAGTTCTGCGGTCGTGGCGACTCGCAGCGAGTGACGCAAGAGGGCTTCGTTCTTTGCCCTCAATAGATTGCGGAGTGTAGCAATTGCATATTTTGCATACAGTCCATCAAGCCCAATGCCTGTTAGCTGCCGTCTTCTTGGTGTAGGCTTTCCCCAAAGTCTTAACTGCTGCTTATTGATCAGGGCAATGATGGTAGCTGAAGTCTCGGGACTGACCGACAGAAAGCTTACTCCGGTAAGCCAGCTCCCATCATTATCCTGGCGCTGCCAGACAATCTCTCCCTCACAAGTGAACTGCTTCTCTATACTGTAAAAATCAATTTGGATAATGCTGTTCAACGGCAGCTTAACTGGACACCGTAATCCGGTTCCCCGGGGGCTCAGATCAAAGGTGGTTCCCGGAACGGGCTTTCCCTTGATGTCACCGGGAACTGGTTTGTTGGAAGCAAGTTCCAGCAGGCGAGTCTCTACAGCCAGCTCAATAGGCACCCTAAGATAATTCCGGCGATCCAGTGAATCCCAGCCGTATCTAGGGTTGAAGGCACATTGGAACTTGTAGGGACAGTAATCTGTGATGGGGACAGTATGGTCTGTGTTGCACAGGCAGCGGATCAACTGCTGCGAGTGCTCAAGGGATATACTATCGATCCACTCCGTTGAGCTGTATCCCAGTTTATCAGCTAAGCTGCGGGTGAAACTCTGTGAGACATGCAGTTGATCCTCGGAGTCTGGTCTATCCACCTCGAGAACGTACTACACGCAGCCTATGGGATTGGAATCTTCGTCCCGGATCAGTCGGGTTGTTACTATGCAGTGGTGAGATCCATATGCTACCCGCTGTCCTTTAACCTCATTGCCGGTGAGTAGAGTACGGCCAATCACCGTTTGGCTTAACGGTTTTCTCAAGATTTCCTCAAGGGGTATGCCGGCGAGCTCCCGGGGCAGCCGGCTTCTGCCGCTAAGATCAAGAAGTATTTCCCTCGCCTTTTCGTTTGCATAGACAATATTTCCATCGGCATCAATTGCAAAAACCCCTACTACGTCATCAAAATGGGCTGGGACCAAAGAATCCGTTGACTTGCGGAAGGATTTGAATAGAGACATGGCTGATCATCCCACTCTTAACATACCCAGTACAAGAGCTTGCCCATGGGCTGGGGTCCGCTCTTGAAACGACTAAGACACGTAAGAGCGTTTCATCAATTCCTGGGCAAGAGCAGGCTTGCCAAAGTCTGAGTTTTGACCGCAGCCGCATCGGCATCCGAAGACAAGCAGAGGGAGAAGACTCCTGTATCTGTTAGGCTTCGAATAGTATCTATTTTCACTGTAGCATTGTTTGGGAAATATTGTCAAGTAACCTTTGGGATTCTAAGAAGTGCGAGAAGAATGGGACGAATGCGGCAAAGCAGTATAACCCAGGAGTTTTCCTACAGTGGTTAGCGCTGTCGCTGAAATGCTAGCGATACACAATGTAGACGAAGTAAGTTTACAGAGGAGTTCATTTTTGGGCACCATTGGAATCCAGTTCCTTGGTAAGGACAGCTGTATCGTCTTTATGTTCATAGCCCAAACTGGTATAAAGCTTTAGTGCCCGCTGGTTATCTTGACTAGTTAAGATTTTGATACTCATAACGCCTTGTTCTTGCAGTCTCTTTTCCAGGAACGTGAGAAGGGCAGCCCCGACCCCCCGGTTTCGATATGCCGGCCTCACATACATTTCAGTTATTTCTCCAAACAACCAGTCATAGCAAAAAGAACTCCACACTTGCCCGCAGGCAAAGCCCGCAGCGGAGCCGTTCACTACTGCGATAGCAACAAGCTCCCGGCCGTTGGCAAGCTCACTTATTACGTGCTGGTCGCTGACTTCAACGCCGTTGAACTCATAATTCATCGCGGCAAGTTCATCTGCATCGCGGCTATCTGCAATCCTCACCTCTATACTGAAAGACTCACCCGCTGTGTCTTTCATAGCAGCCTTTGCCATAGCCATCCTCCCTGGCGCGCTATGATAGTTCTCATCGATAGCAATGTATTCACTACGGCGGTAGTTTTCCCTGCCCCAATGTCGTTATGCTATACTGTTGTGTAGCCGAACCCCTCAAGCTTTATATGGGATATTAAGTGGTAATTAACAGATTAACGGAGGCTGGCTATGAAACCTCAACTGGAATGTCTTGAGTGCTCAATAAGGCAGGCTTTGGAGGCCGCGGAACTGGCGGGTGCTGATCTGGAATCAAGAAAAGAGATCGCCCTTGAAACACTAAGAATTCTCCTAGAGTATGATGCCCATGGGAGTCCAGCAGAGCTTTCTGGAGCTGTTCATGCATTAGTAAGAAGGCTTACGGGTAATACAGATCCTTACAGGAAGCTCAAAAAAGATACCATTGGCATTGCTCGACAAATCTACCCCAGCGTGGCAAAGGGCATCGAAGTGCAGCAAGATCAGCTGCTTTGCGCCCTTAAAGTATCTGCTGTCGGCAATGTGATTGATGCAGGGGTCTATGGGGATCTAAGGGAGGTAGACCTGGAAGCTATCCTGCGGGAGGAGTTGACCAAAGGATTTGCTGTATGCGACGTTGACGTCCTGCGGGCTGATTTGTCAGGTGCCAGAAGTGTAGTCATTGTCGGGGATAATGCCGGGGAGACAGTCTTCGATGGGCTGCTGATCTCTGAAATCAAGCGGATGGTGGGAGATAGTGTCAATGTATTCTACGGAGTCCGCAGCATCCCCACCATCAATGACGCCACTATGGAGGATGCCGTTGCATCCGGCCTTGATCGGGAGGCCGCTGTTATGTCCACTGGCTGCGATGAGCCGGGACTGATACTGGAAAAGGCAGACCCAGATTTTGTCAAGCTCTACATGGAAGCAGATATTGTCATCAGCAAGGGGCAGGGTAATTACGAGGGCCTCAGCAACTCCAAGGACCGTGGAGTCTATTTTCTCCTCAAGGCAAAGTGTGGGCCGGTGGCACGGGATCTAGGAGTTAAGATGGGAGATTATGTGTTTATTCGAAAGTGAGCCTCGGAAGGAACTGCGGGGATTCCGGACGAAATCATACCAGGCAGGTCTTATCAATTTCGTAAGAAAGGTGGACGGAAAAAGGATGAAAAAAAGACTGCGAAGCTTGAGTCTACCGCTAGTCTGCCTGGTGGTCCTAGCTATGTCCCAGGCGGTAGCGGCAGCCAGCGAACATCCGCTGCTAGAAAAGGCCATGGGAGAGGGCAAGGTCCAGTATTATGCCAACATCACAGGAATTGAGCCGGTTGTGGAGGCCTTCCAAGCCCAGTACGGCATACCGGCGGAGTACACCCGCGTCTCTACAGCTGTGTACGTCCCCACGGTGCTGACTGAGTTCCAGGCCGGCCGCCTCGGTGCAGACGTTCTCCAGGGACCACTGCCGATACTGCAGATCCTCAAGGATGCCGGTGTCTTGGCCGAGTACGTTTCACCGGAGAGTGAGCGCTATCCCGAGTGGTCCAAGGACCCCGATGGGGCAATCCAACAGTTCGGTATCGAGGCCGTGGGTATTATCTATAACGCCGAGTTGGTTGATCCCAAGGATGTACCCACTTCATACCGGGATCTTGCAGACCCCAAGTGGCGTGACAAAATCGTTATGCCCGACCCTCTCACCCATGCTACGACTATCACCTGGCTGGTGGGGCTCAAGGAGCACGTGTTTGACAGCGAGGCTGAATGGATGGAGTTCTTGCGGGGCTTGGCAGCCAATCGACCCATGTTTGTAGCCTCCTTCGGCCCAACTCCTGGTCCCATCGAGACGGGAGAGAAGGTCATCGGTATCTCTATGCCTAAGTACATAGTTACCAAGGCCCCTGCTCCCCTCGATTGGGCTCGGTTGGAGGGTGAGCCCCTCATGGGTTCAGCCCGAGGGATAGCAGTTGCCAAGAACGCTCAGAATCCCAACGCCGCCAGGCTCTTCGTTGACTTCTGGCTGTCGGAAAAGGCGGCCCGGATCCTGGCGGAAGATGTGGGCGAGTGGGTGTTGTACGAAGGCGTCTATCCGCCCATTGAGGATATCGAGACAGCTGAAGTCATACCTCTCCGGGAGCTTTCGGATGAAGAAATCCAGTACTGGTCCGAAGTGTTCCAGGGCATTTTCTAGCAAAACCTGCTAGACAGATAAACAGGCTGTCTTCCGGGGATCTCCAGAAGACAGCCTGAATTGTTTCTCCCATGACTTCTCCCAAGTCGGTTTATCTATACCCGCTCACTTGCACAGAGCCGTTTAGGCTCACAGCCGCCCATGCTCATAGCCCCTCTCTCTAGCTGTTTACAGAAGCTGCTGTCATAACCTACCTTCTCATGGCCAGCTGTTTCTATAGGTGCTGCGTTTCTCGTCATTGAGAGGTTTTTGCACCAGGGCCACTAACCTTAGGCTAATCCAGGTGTTGTGCCGCCCTCTTTGGGAGCCTACCGAGCTACTGTGCAGGCCCTGTTACCCTTCCGAATGCGATACGGGAATCCTTAGCAGATTGGCCAGCACCACAAGTGCGGTAGATAGCCCAATCATGATGATGCCCAGAGCAGACACCTGACCCCAAAGCCCGTCGTTGGCTAGTTTCATAATCTCAACTGTTAGGACCTCAGTTCCCGGGCGGGACAGTACCACAGAAACACTGAGCTCCCGGATGAACATGCAGGCCATCAGCACCCAGGCCGACAAGACCCCAGGGGCCAGCAAGGGTACCACGATGTCCTTGAGGGCCCGCAGGAAGCTGGCTCCGAAAACCCGGGCTGATTCCTCAAGCTCGGAGTCGATCTGCATAAAGGCACTCCGCAGGGGTCGAACCCCGTAAGGTAAGTAAGTACCTACATACGCTAAGAGGAGCCCCCAGATGGTGGCGTAAAGGGGAGTCTTGACCAGGAACCACATAAAACCTACGCCGATGATCATTCCAGGGAAAGAGAAGGACAGGAAGGAGAGGGATTCCAGCAGCCCGCTACCCTGTCCCTTTACCTTGACGATGACATAGGACACAAATATGGAAAGGAGAATGCCCACGGTGGCTCCACCTATCGCCAGAAATGCCGAGTTTTTGAGGGCCCGGATGATGATGGGGTTGTTCAGGACAGTGTGCCAGTTCTTGAGATTCATCATGCTGAAGGCCCTGGCACTGGGCACCATGGAATAGGGCAGGAACGACATATAAACCAATGTGGCCAGAGGTATGATTACCAGAAAGCAAAAGAGCAAGATACACAGCACAAATAAAGGACCTCTGGCCCGGCCCAGCTCTATCACCATGGGGCGATAACCCTTCCCGGTAACTGTGACGTACTGGGAGGCATCGCCAAGGAGACTGCGATACAGATAGACAAGACCGATGGATGCTGCCAGCACAATTAAGCCAATGGCCGCCGCTCGGCCGTAGTCAGGGGACCAGCCCACCGAAATAATCCGGTACACGTGGGTGGTCAAAACGTGGATGCGGCCGGGCATGCCCACCATTCTGGGAACTGCAAAGGCAGCTAGACTCCGGACTATAGCCAGTGTAAAGGTAGCCAGGAAGGCAGGCTTCAAGATGGGCAGCGTAATCTTGCGCAAAGTGTACAAGCTGGAAGCTCCGCTAACCCGGGAAGCCTCTTCCAACATGGTATCAAAGGAATGCATTGCTGGAGAAATCACCAGGTAGGTGACAGGCAGATCCAGCATTCCCTCTAGAAAAATCATGCCTCCCAAGGAATAGATGTTCAAGGGTCCCTTGGACAGCCCAAACAGGTTCCTTAGAAAAACATTGATCATGCCGTTGGTGGGGTTAAGCAGCGTTATCCAAGCCGATGCGAAAAGCACATGGGGAATCATCATGGGCACTACCGGCAGGATCCGGAACAGGCCCTTAAAGGGAATATCTGTCCGGATACTGAGATAAGCCAAAAGTCCCCCCAGAACTGTTGATAAACAGGCGGTCCCAAGGGTGAAAACTACGGTATTCCAAAGGGTCTTGGGAAGGGCCGGATCGGTATAAGCGGCTGCGTACTTAGCGGTTGTGAACTTCCCGATTGCCCCTATGCCTTCAGAAAAGCTGCCTACAAGGAGCATAACTACAGGGCCTACTGTCAATGCTCCTACTATGATGATCAGCAGTACGACTAGTGGAAAATGGCGGTTGGATTGTTGATTTGGCATCGTCAGTCCTCCTTTGCCGGGTCTAGGGCGCGGCACCATTCACGGTTGACCTGCAGCCGTACCTTATCGCCCTTCGTCAGCGGAGCGTGGAACTTGAGTTTGGCCAGTACTTGGGCTCCGCCTATGGAAATCTCTGCTTCGTAAGCTTCCCCTGCAAAGAGAAGACTGGTGATAGTGCCTTCAAATTCATTTTCAACCGGCGGGGAAGACTCCTCCACCACTTCGAAGGACTCGGGCCGTGTGTAGATGGTGAGTTTAGTCCCTGAAGACAGGCCCTTTGGCGCGCTGCAGACAATGGTACCCAAGGGGCATTCCACAACGGCATGGTGCTCATCCTGGTATCCCTTGAGGGTTGCCTCCAGGAAATTGGCCCTGCCGATGAAGTCCACTACAAATGGGTCATTGGACCGCAGGTAAATATCTTGGGGGGTTCCCCGCTCGACTATTCGGCCGTTGCGCATTACCGCAATCTCATCGGCGATGGTCAGGGCTTCCACCTGATCGTGGGTGACGTAGATGGCCGAGATCGCTAGCTCCGACAAGAAGTCCCTGAGCTCCTGGCGGGTGCTTTCCCTCAGCTTTGCATCCAGGTTGCTCAGTGGTTCGTCGAAGAGAATCACTTTAGGTTCGGCCACCAGCGCCCGGGCTAAGGCCACCCTTTGCTGTTGTCCGCCGCTTAACTTGGTTGCCGGGCGATTCTGAAATCCGCTGAGCTGCACAAGATCTAGGACCTTGGCCACCCGCTGTTCGATCTCGTGCTTGGGTACCTTTCGCACCTCCAAAGGATAAGCCACATTGCCGAAAACAGTCATGTGGGGCCAGATGGCATAGGACTGAAACACCATGCCAATCCCTCGGCGCTCCGGCGGCAGCGATATGCCCTTCTCCTTACACCATACCACTTCACCACCGATAACAATTTCGCCGGAGTCAGGAGATTCCAGCCCGGCTATACATCTAAGCAAAGTGGTCTTGCCGCATCCCGATGGTCCCAGCAAGGTGAGGATCCGATTGGGAGGTGTAGACACAGTGACGTTATCCAGAGCTGTCACTGTCTCTTGCTTAGACGTGAAGGTCTTAACTAGATTTGTAACTGATACCATACCTTCCATAGAGAACTGCTCCTTTCGCTAGTGATGCTGCATTTACTGTAGAAACACTGCGGATCTGGTTGACCGGCGTGTTGCTGCTAAAGGAGCATCACCGCTGTTTGACTGTTCTTGGGCAAAGCAAAACCCCGGGGTCGCACCAGGTGCTACTGCTTTCCCTTTGCGTATATTTCTTGCCCCACAACGGATCTCCTATCGGGAATGCTCATATGGGATAAATGGCAACCATCTGAAATGGGAGACAGGAATTCTCCTTGATATTGTCTAACCCTACGGAAGATGCTGTGTTTGAGATAGTAGCGGAAAATAACAGATGCTAGGGAAGGCTCTGCATAATGAGGAGGAAGAAATATGCCGTTAGTTCCAGCAGTACGTCTGCTTGAGCATGCACAGAAAAACTCGTATGCCGTTCCGGGTTTCAACTTCCATAATATGGTGGATTTTCAGGCCATAATCGCCGCGGCTGAGGCGGAGGCAGCCCCGGTAATGCTCATGGCGACCGAGGATACCATCAATTTCGTCGGTTTTGATTATATCCAAGGACTAGCCGCTGCTGCCGCCAAGACCGCCGGCATACACTTTGCCCTGCATCTCGATCACGGGCGGAACTTGGATAGTATAGTCAAGGGTATTCGCTATGGATTTACATCGGTCATGTTCGATGGATCCCGTTTGCCCTTTGAGGAGAATATCCGCCTAACCAGCTGGGTTGCTGATGTGGCCCATAAGGCGGGGGTGAGTGTTGAAGCAGAGCTTGGTCAGATTCCGGGCCATGAGGATAACGTTAGCGTGAGTGAACAGGAAGCAGGGATGACCGACCCTAACCTGGTGCCTGAGTTCGTGGAAAGGACCGGGGTAGACTCCTTGGCAGTTGCCATCGGTACGGCCCACGGTCTTTATAAAGCTGAGCCCAGACTGGACTTTGCCCGCCTGGATGCCATTCGCAGAAAGACCAGCGTGCCGTTGGTGATGCATGGAGGTACAGGCGTGCCGGATGATGCGGTAAAGAAAGCCATCAGCCTAGGCATCTGTAAAATGAATGTGGGTACAGACCTTCGCCTTGCCTTCATGGGCTGCATCCGCAAGACTTTGGAAGACCAGGAGATTAAGGATCCCCGAGTGCTGCTCAAGTTGGCAAGGGAGGCCGTTGTTGAGGTTGTCAGAGGGAAGATCCGGTTGTGTGGAGCCAACCAGCGGGCCGGGATGATATGAGTTGAGAGCCAGGGCACGAGTGTAGGGCAAGGTGAGAGTAGTGGCATGGGATCCAATTGTGAGGGAAATCAATGCTCTCAATCAAAGAGGGGGCCGGATGCTGAGCATCGTAGACCTTCTGCAGGCGGGTACCCTAGACCTCAGGCTAGCAGCTCACTTGATGCGGGTTATAGCAAAAGGAGCATCTGTTTTAGCTTGTGCCGGTCCTGGGGGAACGGGTAAGACCACGCTGTTGGCAGCTCTCTTGTGCTTCTTGCCTGCCAACGGCAGGATCCAGGTAGTGGAAAGAGCTGAACCCCTCTGTTGGTATGAAGAGCAAGCCAATCCCCGAGTCCCTACTTGGTTCCTCTGTCATGAGCTGGGGCCTGGGTTTTGGTATTCCTATCTATGGGGGGAGGGAGCCGCGGCCTTTCTCAGTATGCCCAAGGAAAACCGGTTTTGTGCCACCACTGTTCATGCTGACAGTCTCCCAGAACTTCGAGATATCCTCTTAGGCCGGGAAATCGGCATCTCCCCGGCGGATTCTGCCCGGATTGATTTGGTCCTCTTTATGCGGGCGCTCCGGGGTCGGGGGATTGCCGGGTGGAAGAGGCGGGTAACAGAGGTGTTTGCAGCAACAGGTAATACCGGGAGCAGCCACCAGCGCATCTGCCATTGGGAACCCGAGACAGATGGGTTTATCTGGGGAGTTGAAGAAACGGAAGCCGCTGACCAGCCGTACTATGACTTTCTGCGGAGTCTCAAGGAGAGGCAGATTGTCACCATAGAGGATGTAAGGCGAGAGGTTGTGGCATTTTACCGGCTTTCTAGGAGTGGCTAGTCAACCCGCGATTCCCCTCTTGGTGCAGCGGGAGGGGACCAACTATGTTCAGGGTGGTGAGGGTATTGCTGCAGACCGCTTCTGAACCATAAGGGACTGGTTCAACAAACAATTGTTAACATATGTGTGATAGCATAGAATCGAGAAATAACCATATCAACGCAAAGAAGTGAATATTGAGTGATTCGAAGGTTTCGCGAACTTGATATAAACAGGGGTTCCCTCGTTAGTCAGATGCTGATCTTCGCCTTGCCCATCATGGCCATGAACTTACTGCAGCTTTTGTTTAATGCTGCTGACATGGTGGTTGTAGGGCGATATGCAGGCAGTCAAGCGCTGGCTGCGGTGGGAGCCACCGGTTCCCTCATTAACTTGATCGTCAATCTGTTCATGGGGTTATCGGTGGGTACTAGCGTAGTTGTGGCCCAAGATTTTGGGGCAGAAAGGCCCGATGAGATCAGCCGGTCTGTCCATACTTCAATCACAGTCAGTGCCATCGCTGGAATGCTGGTGATGGTCTTGGGTCTCCTCCTTTGTAACCCACTTCTCAGGTCCATGGGTACACCTTCGGATATCATCCACCTATCGGCTCTATACACCAGGATTTACTTCCTCGGTCTTCCCGCCAGTATGGTTTACAATTTCGGTGCCGCTATACTGCGGGCCATAGGGGATAGCAGCCGTCCCATGTATTACCTCACCATCAGCGGTATTGTCAATGTAATACTCAATCTCTTCTTCGTCATCAGACTTCACATGAGTGTTGCCGGCGTGGCCTGGGCAACTGTTATTTCCCAATACCTGGCAATGGTGTTGATCATGGCTTGTCTGCTTAGGAGCGATGGCCCCATACAGTTTAGATGGCGGCTGGCCCGGATTCATGGGCGTAAGCTCAAGGATCTAGTGAAGATCGGTTTGCCGGCAGGTATTCAGGGCTTGTTGTTTTCTGTCTCTAATGTGCTGATTCAATCGGCCGTCAACTCCTTTGGTTCCGTGGTTGTAGCAGGCAATGCCGCTGCGACCAATGTAGAGGGTTTTGCCGGTACCGCCATGAACGCGTACTATAACGCGGCGGTAACCTTCACCGGCCAAAGTATGGGTGCCAAGAAATACGATCGGATTGATGCCATCGCCAGAGTGTCAGTAGTTCTTGTTCTTGTCACGTGGCTGGTTTTGGGGGGCAGTGTACTGTCCTTTGGCAGATCGCTCCTCGGCCTTTATACCTCTAACGCAGAGGTGATTGAGGTGGGGATGATGAGGCTGAGGTTGGCAATGGCCGCTTACATCTCTGCAGGCATCATGAATGTATTTCCGGGTCTGACCCGGGCCATGGGTTATTCTGTACTGCCGATGCTGTGCACACTGGTAGGGGCATGTCTCATGCGGATCGTGTGGCTGGCTACAGTCTTTACCTGGTATCCCACAGTAGTAGTCCTGTTCCTGTGCTACCCTGTAACTTGGACACTGGCGGGGATTGGATAGGTGGCCAGTTTCTTCTATGCACGGCGCCAGGTGCGAAAACGGACTGCCGTAGAGCTGCACTCTTGGGAAGCAGTCTTGTAGTGTGTGAAGTATTACGTTTCGCCCAGCCGCACCCATCTTTGGTTCTATGAAAAAAATGGTTCATTCTGGTCGAGCCAACTGTAAGCTAAGGAAAAGGCCTCTGCTTGCAGCAGTGCAGCAGAGGCCTTTAAATCTGCCTTCTCAATATCAGTTTTTCTTTATGTACGCAGCCAACTGTGTATCTACCTTACTGATATGATTGATCAACCAATCTACCACTATGCGATTGGTCTTGAGAACCAAGGCTAGCCCTGGTCCTTGCTCCTCGAGCTCTTTGTTGAGCTCGTTCAAGCTTTCCACAAATCGGTCGTGCAGCTTTTTATGTTCCGCGTATTGCGGGTACTTGTGGTCCAGCATAATCTGCTGTTCATCCCGAAAATGAAAGACTACATAGTCCTTTAAGAAAGTGATGAGCCCTGCCACCGTGTCTTTGCCTTTACCCTGGTTGCAGGCTTCGATGAGTGCATTGATTCTTTCAAAGAGAACCTTGTGCTGTTCATCGATTTTTTCTATGCCAATAGCTAGGTTTGGTGTCCACTTAATGGCCATCTATGAGTCCCTCCTCTCAGCTCAGATTTTTACCCAGGGAAGTTTTATATGAAACCCCCAAGTGGTTTCTCCTCGTCAGCCCTCTGAGGGATATGGCGTAACACATGCATGTCCAATGTTTGTACAGCCCTTTGCACAAGGTATTTCTGTTATGCTCCCATCTCTTCGGCA
>JAAZHE010000039.1 GCA_012510855.1 Bacillota bacterium
AGAGTGCTACCTTTTCCGGCTTCTTTGTGGGAGTAGGATTGACTTTCTAAGGTAACGTGGGCTCCGGTGGAAGCCTGTTTGTAGAAGACCCTATAGATTACCGAGGGTGCCTTTTTTGGGCACCCTATTTTGCTTGGAAGTGGTTGACTTTGGCTATCAGCAGATACTCTACTAATATCCTAATCATGCCTTAGAAGGTGCCTTGGGGTCCTATCCTGTCGTTATCGCTGCACGATCTTTGCCGCATTGCTTAATATATCCTAGAACCTTAGCGGGGGAGAGGATGCCGGTGAAGGGGCACAGGATCGGGCAGTTGGAGTTCATCGGAGCAGGTAAGCACGGAGAAGTCTACAAGATCGATGACCAGCGGTGTATTAAGATTTACAAGAAGAGCCACTACCTTCGGAGGGAACTAGCAGCCCTGCAGAGAGGTGCAGGGGCTCCCTTCTTCCCCCGGGTCTACGATTGGGGCCGGGATTACATTGTCCGGGAGTATATACCCGGCACCCCCTTAAGCGAGTACCTGCGGTCACATCCGTTTACCGAGGACACAGTTCGGCAGCTAGCAGATATGGTGGAAATCATGCGTAGATTGGGTTTTCGCCGGGCTGATACTAGATTGTCCCACATAATTATCGACGGGAACGGCAAGTTATGGTTGATAGATCCAGTCAATACCATGAAAAAAAGCCCGCCTTATCCCCGGAAGCTGCTCAAGGGATTATACCGGCGGGGGCTGGCTGAACAGTTTCTTGCATATGTGCGGGAAAGGTACCCTGAAAGCTACGGACGATGGCAGCCATATCTTGATGCCGTCAGGGACCTTCCGTCAGACTCAACGATGATCGCGTCTAGCAGACTGGGTGTGTCTAGTGTGGCAGATTCCCAAGAAGATGCACAAACATAGGGATGGCCGTCCACTATTTCGCCTTTAAATATTACATCACTGAAGGTGTCGTGGGCGGCCATGCCGGGCGATCATTTATTTGCCGTGCTCATTTCGCTAGAAAAGGATCTGCAGTTTACCATCAGCCCGTCCTTGGGCGAGTGCCTGCAATGCTTCTCCCAGTTCTTCTAATTTGTACTGCTTGCCTATGACCGGCTTTGCTTTTATGATACCTGCTTCCAACAAAGAGAGGGACTGAACCGCTGTCCGATTCAGGGCAAAGGCGCCAATGATTTCCCAGTCGTTGCGGTAAATATCGTAGGGGTTGAGTCTTATCTCACTATGGTGTGGAGCCACTCCAAATACCAGCAGGCGTCCTCGTTTTTTCAGGTATCGCACTCCTGCCTCCACAACGCCAGGCACACCTGTTGCCTCGATCACAACATCATACCCCATGGGGGAAAAGTCCAAGATCGCATCCCGTTGCCGTGAAGCAATACCTAGTTTGGCAGCATCTGGGGATGAGGGCTCGATCCGTTGCTGAAAAACAGCATCTGCCCCTAGGGCCTTGGCTCGATCTAGCTTTGCTTTGTCAAGATCTACAACCACCACTCGCGCAGTACCAGAGGCTTTGGCCAACTGTAAATGCAACAGGCCTATTGCTCCAGCACCGATGATGAGTACGTTGTCAGCGTATTGAATTCGTGCCCGTTCTTGTCCATAGATTACCGTTGCCAGAGGTTCCATCAAAGCTGCCTCATCGAAGTCGAGTTTTTCGAACTTAAGGGCTGCATAAGCGGGGACCGCCACATATTCGGCAAACCCGCCCGGTACAGTTGTGCCTGGACCTTCCAAGTGCTCGCAATGATTCTCCTGATTTGTCTGGCAGAAGTAGCACTGCCCGCAATTATAGATAGGATCTACGGCTACCTTGTCTCCCACACGTACGTTAATGACATCCTTCCCTACTTCTTCTACCACACCTGTAAACTCATGGCCGGGAATCAACGGAAAAGGATCACGACCACTGATTGATTCTCCGCCGTATAAAGCATGTACATCAGTGGCACAGACTCCACAGGCCTTGACTCGCAACAGAATCTCGTCAGGTTTCGGTGAGGGCTTAGGTACGTCTCTTATCTCGAGCACTCCCTTTGAGACAAAAACTGCTGCTTTCATTCTAGTCACCATCCGTTTCATTTATTTGATAATGATTGCTAAACTATCGGGTACCATCCGTGCTCATAGGCAGCATCATATGCGGCTTTGATGTTTTCAGCTGGCACACTATGTTGGATATTATGTACCGGGCAAAAGACGAATCCCCCGCCAGGGGCCAAGATCTGCATTCTCTCCTTCACCTGCGCCCGCACTTCATCGGGGGAGCCGAAGGGCAAGGTGGTCTGGGTATCGACACCGCCGCCCCAGAAGGTAAGGCGATGGCCAAACTGTTCCTTGAGCCATACGGGATCCATACCTGCAGCTGTGCATTGGACGGGGTTCAAAACATCAAAGCCCGTCTCCACTATCATTGGCAGGATTTGCGCAATGGAACCACAGGAATGCAGGAACGTCTTCCAAGGGGTGTTGGTGTGGATCCAAGCATTCTGCTCTTTATAGTAAGGCATGTACAACTCATTGAAGTCCGATGGAGATATCAGCTCGCTCTTTTGCATGCCGAAATCAAAACCTTCTAGCCCTATGACATCCAGCTTATCTCCAACAGCCTCCCAGAGCAGTCTGAGGTTTTCCATAACGACTTCATGCTTGGCATGGAGGAATTCCTTTACATAGCCGCGATCAAGACCTAAGAGCATGAGGAAGTTGTTCAGGCTTCCGATGCTGCCGAGACCGCACTTACCCCATAGACCGGCAACCAGTGCCTTGTCGGTAAAGCGCCGTAGATAAGCAGCCCTTTCCGCCATAAAGGTGAGTTCACTATCGGTAAACAAATACCGATCCCGCAAGTCTTCAAGGCTGGGACGCTCCAGCTCATCGCTTATCTTGAGGTAGTTTATGTCCTCGAAGTAATACCCGTTCTTAGGCATCCTGGCAACCACCGGTGCGTCTGATTTCCCACCATGACGCAGCAGCCAAGAACCATCGGCTCCTATCTCGACATGAAAATCACCGGGAACAAGCACTGGAGTGCCGTCGAAAAGCTGCCACGGCTTATAGTTTTCTCCCTTAATACCGAAGGAAACAAGTGGAGGATTAACGGGAAGGACGTCTACATGAAACCGTTCCACCAGGTCAAGCTCCACTTCGCCGAGCATCTGCCCAATATCGCAGATCTTTACTATCCTTTCCTCTAGGCCTAGTTCTCGACGCAGTCGGTGTAGGGCCTCGGCCATAATGCTGGTGACGGTTGTACTGCCCAAGTCGATGGGGACTCGATCCGGCTCCTGGTGTTCCAGCGCTGCCAAAACCCTCTCTCGAGAAGTCATGATGATATGGATTCTCCTTTCCCTTTGTTCCCCTTGGTCATCGCTGACGGCTAGTGATAGAGTACTCTATCTTCACCAGAGAGAATTGGGGATCCCATAAAACCGGCGACTGCTCTGCCGCCATCAATGAAACTCCAGCTACTACTTGGCAACATGAGGAATACAATGGGCTGGCAAAAATCCAAGATTTATCTCTATTGTTTATCTTTCATAGGTACCTGTCAATAGCAACTGGTGGCATGTTCATGAATACGGGGATGGGGTCGGCAAGAGCTAGCTTTCGGTCTACAGACGACAGTGAGGGATTACAATAACAAAACGAAACAAAGAGTAATCAATCCAAAAAACTCCCAAGAGATGAGTACAAAAAAGCAGGATAGTTAGTCAACAATGAAGAAATGTAATAACCGCCGGTAGCATTGTACTGGTTTACGGGTGCCTATGCTCGAATTGAAAGGAGCAGGGGAAAGTGACAGGAGATTCATTCCTACAACTGGAGGGAATCAGTAAAACATATCCAGGAGTCAAAGCACTAGACAATGTCAGCCTGGATATCCGCGCGGGAGAAGTACATGCTCTAGTGGGAGAGAACGGAGCAGGGAAGTCTACACTGATCAAGATTCTAGCTGGAGCAGAAACCCCGGATCCAGGCAGTCGGATCATAATTGATGGTCAGCCGGTAGAGTTTGCCCATCCATTAGAAGCCTTACGGGCAAGAATTGCGGTGACCTACCAAGACCTCAGCCTCTTTCCCAATCTCTCGGTGTTGGAGAATATCACCATCAGCCGGGAGATCGAAGCAGGGGACAACATCGTCGATTGGAAGGAGATGCGGGTCACTGCCCAGGCAGCGCTGGAGAGGCTGGGGTTAGATATTAACTTGGACACCAGGCTGGCTGACTTGTCTGTGGCAAATCAGCAGCTGGTGGCTATCGCCCGGGGCTTGGTCCATGATGCTCGCCTGCTCATTCTCGATGAGCCCACATCCAGTCTTTCCCGAGGTGAGATCGAATCCCTGTTTAAGGTGATTGCCACCCTCAAGGGCGAGGGAGTATCCATTCTCTTCATCAGCCACAAGCTAGATGAGATCTTCGCCATCTCCGATAGAATCACAGTTCTCAGGGATGGCCAGCATGTGGGGACATATCCCGCGGATGAACTGACGGAAGAGCAGCTCATCTCTTTGATGGTTGGCCGCAAGCTCAGATTTGTAGAGTACGAGCGGAATCCCGTCGGACCTCCCATTTTGGAGGTCAAAGGTCTCAGCAAACAAGGCAACTTTGCCGATATTTCCTTCACACTCCATCGAGGAGAGGTCTTGGGGATAACCGGCTTGGTGGGGGCGGGCCGCACGGAAGTTGCACAGGCCATTTTCGGCCGCCTCGTGCCGGATAGCGGCGAAATCTATCTAGAAGGACAACCCATCAAGATTAATTCAACGGCTCAAGCTGTCGAGGCCGGCATTGCATATATTCCGGAGAGTCGGCAAACCCAAGGTTTGTTCCTTGGTAAAACCTTAGCAGATAATATCGCTGTGACGCGGTTAGATACTCTGGCGGGCCGTTTCAGGATCATCCGTGGTGACAGACTGGCTGAACATGTGCGCCACTGGATCAAGCGGCTGTCCATCCGGCCTCCATATCCCAGGATGCTTGTTGACCAATTCTCTGGCGGAAATCAGCAAAAGGCAGTACTGGCTAAATGGCTTGCTTATGAACCAAAAGTGCTGATCGTTGATGAACCGACCAACGGCATTGATGTAGGCGCCAAGAGCGAAATCCATCAGTTGTTGAGGGACCTTGCTGCTTCTGGATTCGGTATTATCATGTTTTCTTCCGAGCTGCCGGAGGTCCTGGCAGTCTGTGATCGAATCTTAGTCATGCGCAGGGGTAGGATTGCCGCTGAGTTCGCTAGAGAGGATGCAACCCAGGAGCGGATTATGAATGCCGCGATCCTCGATCGACCCCTCAAGGAGCATGCCTCCTAAGGGAGTAAGAAGAAAGCCTATTTTGGGCTAATCTCTTGGCAAGAGAGGCGATCTAGATGAAACAGCTGTTCAGGTCAAAAGAGGCTGGCATCCTCTTAATCATCCTATTAGTATCTGCGGTTATTACTCTCAAGAACCCAGTCTTTCTAACTACAGAAAACCTTTTAGACCTGGCTAAGAACAACACTGTTATCGGCATAGTTGCTTTGGGTATGCTGCCGGTAATTATCACCGGGGGAATTGACGTCTCGGTGGGAGCAATGACTGCCGCAGTTACCATCATTATCGGCAAGTTCATGGTCAATTTTGGCGGCAACCTGCTGCTGGTATTCATCTTGGGCTGTGTCAGCGGAGCCTTGCTGGGGGCTTTCAATGGGCTTTTGGTATCGAAGCTGAACTTGCCGCCCATCGTAGTAACCTTGGGTTCCATGAGCATCATCAATGGTTTGATGCTGTACTATACCGGCGGCTCCTGGATTACCAATATACCTCAGTGGTTCATAACTTTCGGCCGGATAAAAATGGCCGGAGTTCCTATTCAGGTCTTTTTCCTGGTGCTGGCCGCTGTAATTACGTATCTTGTCCTCAAGTACACCTTAATCGGAAGGGGAATCTTCGCCATTGGCGGCAATCCGGTTGCTGCAGTACGGGCTGGTTTTCATAAAGACAAGATCCTTCTATTCCTTTACTCCTATCTCGGTTTCTTAGTCGGCTTAGCGGCAGTGGTCCACACGTCTATCATGAGGCAGGTTGACCCCAACGCTTTTAGCGGTTTCGAAATGAATGTGATCGCTGCGGTTGTCCTCGGAGGCGCTAATGAGCTGGGAGGGGAAGGCTCATTTTTTGGCACTCTCCTTGGAGTAACAGTTCTAGCCGTGATTCAGAATGGACTGATCCTAGCTTGGATTCCCACCTATTGGCAGCAGATCGTGGTCGGTGTCATCATCTTGGCTGCTGTCTGTTTCGATGTCATACAAAATAGGCGCCGTCAAGCCCGAATCGCTCGAATTGACGTAGCCGGAGAGACGCCCGCGGGGAGGTAGCAGGATGCAAAGCCGAAAGAAAGAGCTAGTTTTGTTCGGGATTCTCGTAGCCATATTCATATTGATGGCCATCTTGTCGCCAGGGAGATTTTTGAGCTCTTATAATCTGCAGACAATGGCCTTTCAGCTTCCGGAATTCGGACTCATTGCTCTTGGAATGATGATCGCTATTCTCACCGGTGGTATTAACCTCTCGATTACTTCCGGTGCTGCCCTGTCTGGGATTATTGCCGCTTTTATACTATCCGCCAATCAGGGGACGCAAACCGGTATCTGGTTAGTCATAGCGGCAGCCGTTGGTGTGATTCTACTGGTCTCTGCGGCCCTTGGGACCTTGAATGGTGCTATCATCGCCTACGTGGGGGCAGCTCCCATGTTGGTGACCCTCGGAAGCAAGATTCTCTACGAGGGGATCAGCCTGTGGCTGACCAAGGGTGGCGCTGTTTCCAACTTCCCGGAAGCCTATTATTGGTTCGGGAATGCAAGTATCGGTCCCATTCCTGTCCCGATGGTCATTTTCGTCATTATAGCAACATTTACGTATTTCCTCCTAGAAAGGACACCTTGGGGAACCAGGGTCTACATGGTGGGAAGTAACCCAACTGCCGCTGTGTTTTCGGGCATTAATGTCAAGCGAATCCTCCTTCAGGTTTACATTTATTCCTCAGTCTTAGCTGGGCTAGCTGCAGTGATTATGCTGTCTCGGTATAACTCTGCCAAGGTAGACCTCGGTTCGTCATACTTACTGCAGAGCGTAGCAGCAGTTGTCCTCGGAGGGACAAGTATGGCCGGCGGTCACGGCACAGTTCTAGGTACTGTAATTGCGGTGGCAATTCTGCAGGTGGTGTCCAGCGGGTTGAATATTCTCGGAGTCCACCGTTTCATCATTGAAGTCATTATGGGTGCAATCCTAATCGCTGTCCTAACCGTGAACATCATATCTGCCCGCAGAGAAGCTGCCCGTAGAAGTGATGTCGTCCCCCAAGGCCGCCAAGGCGGTGTAGGTAAGAGCGCGGCCAGTTAGACGCTTTGCAGCGGTCAGGGGGCGTTGACCATCTACATGTCTGATGAACGGGAGGTGAAAGTGGAGGCCTTGAATTCCCGGTAGGACAATAGCAGCTATCTCAAAAACTGAATGAGGAGGATGGTCATGAAGAAGGGATTAAGAGTTGTTCTACTCGCATTGTTAGTATGCTCGTTGTTCATGGTGGCGGCTGAAGCTAAAGAATATACCATCTTGGTTATGCCCAAGCTTGTGGGTATTCCCTACTTTAACGCATCCGAGGCTGGAGCTCTAAAGGCAGGAGAAGACCTGGGCGTCAATGTAATTTACGCCGGGCCGAATCAGGCTGATGCGGCAGCCCAGGTAAGAATGATCGAGGACTATATCAGCCGCGGCGTAGACGCCATCTGTGTGGCACCTAACGACCCTGCAGCCTTGACGCCGGTGCTGAGAAGGGCTAAGGATCGAGGTATTTTGGTGATGGACTGGGATACCCCCGCAGATCCATCGGTGGTAGAGATTTCAGTTCACCAGATCGATGATAAGGTCTTTGGTGAGCACATGTGGGACCTGTTGGTGGAATCCATGGGCACCGATGAAGGTGAATATGCTGTCCTCACCGGCGGTCTGGCAGCAGCCAACCTCAACACCTGGATTGACTACGGTTTGGCCTATGCCAAAGAGAAGTATCCCAACTTGAAGTTGGTAACTGAGCGCATCCCCACCGATGAGAAGCAGCAGGAGGCTTACCGCAAGACCCTTGACCTGCTCAGGGCCTATCCCAACCTCAAGGGTATCATCGGCGTGAGCACTCCGGCCCCCATCGGTGCAGCTCAGGCAGTGGAAGAGCGGGGTTTGCAGGACAAGGTAGCAGTAGTAGGTAGTGCTCTGCCCACCGATTCTTTGCCATATCTCAAGACTGGTGCTTTGGATGTAGCTACCCTCTGGGATCCCGGCAAGCTGGGATATCTGACCGTTTACCTAGCCCTTCAGAGGCTGGAAGGCAATGAGATCTACGATGGCATGGAAGTTCCTAATGTAGGCAAAATCACCCTTTGGGATGACGGCCGGACGGTCATCATGGGTCCGCCCACTGACTTCACGGCTGAGAATGCCCATCTGTACGATTTCTAACCCGGCAGTATAACGCTGAATTTAGCACTTAGTGGAATCGGCCTAACTCCGGTTTTCCGGGTTAGGCCGATTCCTTATTCTCTGTTATCGATTCTTCATCTGCAGGGAATCGGGCATCAGCTGCATTAACTCGATATCATTGCCGTCGGGGTCTTTGATCCAGTACTGCCAGTTGCCGTCCTTGCCCAGGGTGGGTGCACCGGGGCACTCAAGTCCCCGCTCCCGGAGCTGATCTACGGCAGCAAAGATGTCATCGACGTACAGACAAAGGTGGGCGAACCCGATGGCTTCAGGACTTGTGGGGAACCGTTTCTTACCTTCCGGAAACAGCTCAATGAATCCGCTATCACCGACCCGCAGATAAACCAGCCACGGCTCTCCATTATCGTGGAGCAGTCTAAATGCTTCCTTTAGGCCGAGAATCCTGCAGTAGAAATCAAGGGACCTTTCTAGGTTTTCTACCCGATAGGCCGCGTGGGCAATACTGGTAATCATTACGGCACCTCCCGTTTAGGCTTAAATTAGACAGTATTCAGAGAGTTCGGGACTGCAGCAAGATACCCTGCTGACTTTGGAGATAAAGGAATCTTCAGGAAGAGGGCGAACACTGTACAGAGCAGTAAGGGGCAGGCTGTCATGGACAAATGGGAGGGAGGACTGAATGAAGGTCCACTATGATGTGATTGTCGTCGGTGGGGGTCCGGGAGGCATTGCCTCGGCGGTGGCTGCCGCTAGGGAAGGTATCGATGTCCTATTGATCGAACGTTACGGTTTCCTGGGCGGCGGAGCAACTGCCATGTTGGTTAATCCCTTTATGACTTTTTTTGCCGGGGATCAGCAAGTCGTGGTCGGCGTTTTCCAGGATATGTTGGATAAGCTGTCGGAAATGGGCGCCTATGGGACCGAAAAAGAGCCCACAGCCTTTGATACTGAGGCCTTCAAAATCGCCGCGGAAAGGCTGTGCTTGGAAGCGGGAGTTGAGCTTTTGTATCACGGGTTCCTAGCCGATGCAAAAGTCAGCCAGGGCAAAATCCAATCTGTCCGTATCGCTACTAAAGCCGGGATAAAGGAACTATCAGCTAAGGTCTATGTCGATTCAACAGGGGACGGCGATTTGGCTTACTTCGCCGGTGCTACTATAGAAAAGGGGCGGGAGGAAGGTGGGTTTGCTCAGCCGATGACATTGAATTTCCGGATGGCCAATGTGGATATAGACCGGATACCCAGCATGGAGGAAATGACCAAAACTTACATTGCTGCCAAAGCCGCCGGTGTAATCCAGTGTCCCCGGGAAGATATCCTCTATTTCTTCGCCACACAGCCTGGGGTTGTGCATTTTAACCAGACCCGGGTAGTGAAACACGATGCCACCG
>JAAZHE010000040.1 GCA_012510855.1 Bacillota bacterium
ACACGTGCTCTATGTCCTTCAACCTGCGGCCCACACCCCGCAAAACACCCCATGGCAGGGGAAAAAGCGCTGCCTCTTGAGCAGACATCGCGATGGCTAGGATAACTTGCAGAATTCTTTCTGCAGGGAAGCTGGTCGCTGCGTTAAACAGCGTATTGCAGGTCATATAGACTAAGGCTGGGACTATCACCAGACTGAGAGCTAAGATGGTCACGACATCCCAAACCGAACTGTAAGGTCCCTCACTAGGCTGCATCTCCGGTCAACTCCCCATCTATCATAACATAGTTCGCTTAGGTAATGTAGGTTTTCGTTTTCCCGGGTTTGCCCAGCGCACAATAACAAATCCCGGAATCCGGCTGATTGCCGAACCCGGGACTGGATAGACTCTGGGTACTTCTTTCTTATAGGTGATAGTTCGGTGCTTCTTTAGTTATCTGGATGTTGTGGGGATGGCTTTCTCGCAAACCGGCAGAGGTAATCCGAACAAACTTTGTCTTAGTCTTCAGCTCTTCTATATTTCTCGTTCCACAATAGCCCATTCCGGCCCTCAGACCACCAACCAGTTGGAATATGGTCTCCGATACCGGCCCTTTGTAAGGCACCCGACCTTCGATGCCTTCTGGCACCAGCTTGGACTCCCTTTCCTGGAAATAACGGTCTGAACTGCCTTCCCTCATGGCACCTAAAGAACCCATACCTCTGTAAACCTTATAGCGCCTTCCCTGGTAAGTTTCGGTGTCACCTGGGGCTTCTTCTGTACCGGCCAGTAGGCTCCCCAGCATCACTACGTCAGCACCAGCGGCAATGGCTTTGACAATATCTCCCGAGTACTTAATGCCGCCATCGGCGATTATGGGTACTCCTGTTCCCGCGGCAGCCCTGGAGCAGTCCCAGATAGCGGTAATTTGAGGCACACCAATTCCAGCTACGACCCGGGTTGTACAGATGCTGCCTGGACCGATCCCGACCTTGACAGCATCAGCACCTGCTTCTATCAAGGCTTTGGTAGCCTCTGCAGTAGCCACATTGCCTGCAATAATATCTACCCGGTCTCCGTACTTATCCTTTAGCCAAGCAACGGCATCTATTACCCTGCGGGAATGACCGTGGGCGGTATCTACAACCAACACATCGACATCGGCTTCCACTAGAGCAGCTGCGCGATCTGGCAGATCGCCTCCGACTCCCACCGCCGCCGCCACCCGCAGACGCCCTTGTTGATCCTTAGCTGCATTGGGATACTGGATAGCCTTCTTAATATCTTTGATAGTAATGAGTCCTTTTAGGAGATACTTGTCATCCACCAAAGGCAGCTTTTCAATTTTATGCTTGTGCAAAATCGCCTTGGCTTCTTCCAGGGTGGTACCGACGGGAGCAGTGATCAGATTTTCGCTGGTCATCAAATTGGCAACCGGCTGGTCGAGGTTTTCCTCAAATACCAAGTCTCGGTTAGTCAGAATTCCCACTAAGCGTCCGTTCTCGGTAATGGGCACCCCAGATATGCGGTACCGGGCCATAATCTCCAATGCATCTCGGACCGAGTGTTCAGGTGATAGATAGATAGGATCGACGATCACACCGCTTTCCGATCGTTTAACCTTATCTACTTCTCCTGCTTGCTCCTCAATCGACAGGTTTTTATGGATAACACCAATGCCGCCTTCCCGGGCCATGGCGATGGCTAGGCGGGCCTCGGTGACTGTGTCCATTCCGGCACTCATCAACGGGATGTTCAATTCAATTCTCGCCGTCAGCCTCGTCTTGGTACAGACTTCCCTCGGCAGTACATCTGATTCCCCTGGAATCAGCAGTACATCATCGAAAGTGAGGCCTTCTTTGCCGAATTTCTCTTCGAAGTTCACCGCTTATCCCTCCCATCTCAACAAAACTTTCCGCTATAATACCAAAAAAGGCCAAGCCCGTCAATCTAGCCCGAAATCAAGAGTTCCTGCAGCATTTTCGCATTGATGGTGGCTTTTCCTTGATAATGATTGTTCATCGCCACATAAACCTGACCGGCTGCCTGCTCCAATTCCCGCAGCTTGGGCACCCATTCTGCCAGTTCTTCACGGGTATAAAGGTAATCATAGCGTTCATAGGCCTCTTTGTGATGCCACCATTTTTCATAGTTGCGGCCGTGAAACCGAACATATGCCGGCGAGGCCGTCGCCTCCACCATGGGCGGCATGAGGTTGTCAAATCGGGGTTCATCTACACACACAAAGCCTAGATTTAAGCTTTTCAGATATGAAAACACTGCTGGATGGGCCCAGCTCTTGTGCCGAAACTCTACAGTAGTAGGATACACCTCAAGATACCTGCTTATGTCTGCCAGGAAGCTGCGGTTTTCCCGAGTGTTGTGATAGCTTGTCGGAAATTGAAGGAGTATGCAGGCTAGTTTTTCCGCCTCAACCAGGGGCTTAACAGCCTCTGCCAGTTTCCTGCAGTCCTCTACAAGATTATTCCGATCATGGGTAATCCCCCGATATGCTTTAACAGCAAACTTAAAACCCGCAGGCGTTTTCTCCGCCATTTTAGCCAACATGTAAGGACTTGGCATGCGGTAAAAGCTGGAGTTAACTTCAGTAAAGCTAAACTGCCTTCCGTAAAAGGCCAGCCACTCCCTTTTGTCCAGTCCTGGTGGATAGAAGGGTCCCACCCAATCCTGATACGAATAACCGGCGGTGCCGATTGTTATCACTCTGTTCACCTCCCATTCCTTGCCAGCCTGTCCATAACTTACCACCAGGAAATGTATCTTTACCCGTCATATACCTACCAGTAGTCAAGCTACTAGATGGGAGAGGAGTCACTGTATGTTAACACCCAGACACAGCACAGCTTTACTACTCTTGACTGTCACGTTTCTGGCCTTGGTGAGCGGGTGCACGTCGTTCTCCACGATTCCTCCGGACGTCAATGACCCGCCTGGAACGACGCCGACACCGCCGGCATTATCGACCCTCCGGGGGATAATAGACTTCAATGGTATTGAACATTACACCCCGCCGGCTACGGTACATATCGGAACCCGCCGGATTGTCACTGACAACGGTCAGTTCACCGTAACCGGACTGGAGACCGGAACGTACGACATTCGTATAACAGCAGATCATTTCCATACCTATGAAGGACAGGTCATCATTAATTCGGAATCGGTATTACTAAACGTCGCCATGGATCTTGGTTTTAGTCCATACGAAATGGAGGTTTTTGCCCGGCTGGTATGGGCTGAAGCAATCGGAGAACCAGAAGAGGGGCGAATTGCCGTGGCAGCCAGCGTACTCAATCGCCTGGCCCATCCAGAGTATCCCAACACCTTGACGGAAGTCATATTCCAGACTGTAAAGGTTAACGGCATCACATATTACCAGTATTCTCCGGTGCAAGACAACCGCATCTGGGACCTGCAACTTAGCCGAGAGGACCATAGGAGGGAATATGACATCGCAATGAAAGCCGTCTACGCTGCCATAGCCGGACAAGATCCATCCCTCGGTGCAACAGGTTTTTTCAATCCCGATAAAGCGCCTAATGCGTGGGGAAAAGACCGGCCGCCTACTGTCAAGATCGGCAATCATCAGTTTCATCTATAGTCTAGATAGACCATCTCTATCGGAAACCGTCAGGTCGGCTGAAAGTACCAACAAGAGGGGCATTATTGCCCCTCTGCCTATCCCCCACTTATTGCTCGCTCGCCTACACATCTTCTGAACTAAAGCCTGCAGCGGTTCATAGAACCTCGTAGATTTCGGCCCTACCCGTCCCTCCAGGTCTTCTGCTCAAACGCCATTTACTCTATCTCATTTATCACTCTTTTTCATCTGCCGTATTCAACCTGGACCCTTGTAATGTGTCCGCGCTGTTCTATCAGTTGATTCTGGCTGGAATCTGCACGTTGCGGCCGTTGACTACTATTTGGCTTCCCTGGACCAGCACATCAAATTCCATATCCGCCGCTTGACTTGTGGATTCATCCAACGACAGCTGCATCCTGAGCCACGGCTTCTCCAAGGAACCTCTAACTGATGCTGTGCCTGACAAATTGATCCGGCCTTCCAACTGATCTGCCCAATCCTTGAGCAATAGGAAGCGGTCAGCCAAAATGTTCTGAACCCGTACATCCAAGGCTAAAGTACCGTCCGACTGGGTAGTACCGGAGAAATCGATTATACCATCGCCCATGGTGACGGAACCCCGCTGAATTGCGAGCCTGTTATCCGGTCCTATGAAAAACTCAATGCTGCCGGATTCGAAAACCGGGCCTTGATACCGGGCATCGCTCATGTAGACTTTACCCCGTGTCGTCCATGCCCCGCCGACACCCCTAAACTCCAAGGTGCCGTCCACACGGCCAATCAAATCTCCTGGAACCTCAAACATCGCCAGAATGTGCTCTGCCCTTCCAGCACTGCACTGCAGCGTGAGGTCAACCTCTGGCACCGCGCCAAAGCCGATATTTCCACCTAGGGCGTAGATCGAACGGTCACTGCGAATATTCCATCCAGTAAGCTGGAGTCTATCTATATCCAGGGATACCTGGCCTCTCAACTCATCATAGGCCAGGTTCCAGAAGGTGCCTTTGGTAACATAAAGCTCTCCTTGAAAATCCGGCTGCAAGATAGTTCCTGACAGAACACCTGCCACATTGGCTTTACCGGAAATCCCGTAGGTCTCCAAAAAGCGGAGGTTGTCAGCCAAGTCAAAGGATTGAGCGATAATGTTCAGGTTCATATATCCTTGACTGTCAATGATCCCCCGAGCTTGGAAGCGGGCTTCGCCCTGAACAATATCTAATTTAGTAACCTCCAGGATCTGATCTTCATAGCGGAAAAACCCTTCCAGTTTATCCACCGAATAAGCAACATGATCGTGGGCGGGAAACTCCAGCCGCCCCTTCTCCATGGCCACCATGGCATTTAAAACCGGTGCCGCGAAGGAACCGCTGGCCCGCACTTCCATTTCCGCCTGGCCCCGGACTACAATATCCTGGGTTTGAGGGAAACATGCTGTTATGCGGCCAAGATCTAATTGAGCTCCCTTTAAAACCAAATCCACAGCTCCGGCATCCAGCGCCCCACTGGCTACGAACTCAGATCCAAAGACTTTTAACGATGCCCGCTCCAAAATCAATTTGGAACCATTCACTTTGAGTACGCCATCCAGCCCGATAGCAATATCCCCTATGCCTAGGTTAGTGTCAACCAGCAGCACCTCGCCCTTTTCCATCTTCAGCGTTAGAGCCACTGTATCGCCATCCAAGTTGCTCTGACTTCGGAAGAGCCGCCTCACATTCCATTGGCCGCTTTCCTCAACTCGAACCCTCAGTCTGGGACCGCGGAGCACTATCTCGTTGATGGCCTTCTGGGCATTACTCAGGTGCATGACCAATTCCAGAAGACTGTAGCGCAGAATAAGCTCGTCCACGCTGAGGAGGATTACGGAGTCATCCAGGGGATCTTTAACTACGAGATCCTGGATCATAATTCTATTTAGGCCGCTCAGACCTACCTCTCCGAGCTCAACCGGTCCTTGGAAAAGCTCTGCCATGGCCGTCTCAACAGTCCCTCGGATGTTGACAAAGGCATCAACCTCTGCATCCATGGGTCCCAGTAACGCGGCCACGACCAGAGCGCAGGCCAGCAGTATTTTTGCCCATCCTTTGGTGCCCGCCGGCACATTAACTTGCGAAGGTGGCAACCACTACACCTCCTGTATCCACATCGTGGCCGCCTTTGGTGACAAACCTAGTTCAGCACACAATTTCTCATTTTGACACATCGGCAAAACATCCTGCTTCTTCCAGTGGGCAAAACGGCCCGAAATCACTGAATTTAACGGACTAAATGCGAGACATCCTTGCCATCAACCAGGTCGAAAGACCTGCAAGCCAATTGGTTGCGAGCAAGAGGGCAAATATCAGGAGAATAACACCGGCAATAGGCTGAATCACCCTAAGGTAACGCCGTAATCCCGGCCAGCTGCTCATAAACAAGGCAGACAGCAGAAAAGGTATGGCTAAACCAACTGTATACGCAGCCAGATATGCCAAAGCCATGTGGGGTTGTGAACCGGCTAGTACCAACACCGCAGCCAAAATTGGTCCTATGCAGGGCGTCCACCCTGCTGCAAAGGCAATTCCCAAGAGGAGTGAGCCTACATAGCTTACCGGCCTACTGGGGTGCATCCTCCACTCCCTGTCAAGGAAGGGCAAAGAAAATGCTCCCAAGAGCTTTAACCCCATCAACCCGATGAAGATAGCCCCGATAATCCTGAGTATGTGGCTGTAATCAAATAGCAGTCTCCCGAAAAGAGACGCAGACCATCCTAGAGCCAAGAACACCGTAGAAAGTCCCGCAACGAAAGCAGCTGTATGGGCTAATACCCGCTTCCGTTCCGACCAGCTGTATTTTGTGCCGTCGGTTTGAACGGAAAGGCCGCAAACGTAAGATAAAAATGACGGCAGCAAAGGCAGGACACAGGGTGAAGCAAAGGAAAGAAACCCAGCTCCAAAGACCAATGCTAAAGTCAGCTGTTCTCCCACGACACAGCCCCCGTTTCAACTAGATCCCAAGTTCTGCGGCCAAATCCATGACCGTGTACCGACTCCGCAAATACCTGGCAAAAGTGAGAGCGTCCCTCACCCATTCATCAGGAAGGCCCAGACTTTCTGGGCTGGTCTCTGCTCCAGCCCGTCTGAGCATATCGGTAACCGCCTCTGCACTGGGCAGCCAAGAGAGGGTCTTTTGGATTTCATTCCACTGCTTTTCTATCACCCGAATTCTGTCACTTCTGGCCTCCCAGGTAAGTCTCTTCTCCCGAGATTCTACCAGAATCTCCTGGGCCATAGGTCCATAATGGGCCGAAACCGCCGCTTCAACCGCTTCCGGGCTTTGATGGGACATAGCTAGATTATGGATATCAATGGTAGTGGGATCAAATCGAAGTACCCTATTGTATATGTCTAAGACCAGGGGAGTTGCCACTCCCACTTTCGTACCATGGAGGTGAAAATGGCGGTTTTCCTGAAGACTGCGCATCTCCCAATAATGGGCCAGCTGATGCTCAGCTCCAGAGGCAGGTCGAGAGCTGCCGGCCATGCTGATGGCAATGCCCGACAGAATAAGACCTTCCATCAATGCCTTAATTAACCGTGGCTCTCGCCTTCCCAATCCCTCGGGGTTGCTGGTGCAAAGCTCCAGCGCTGCCTCCATGAGATCAAGGCTCGACTGACAGAAATACTCAGCATTTATGAGCCGGCTGAGTTCCCAGTCGGCTCTTGCGGTGTATTTCCCCACCAGGTCACCAAACCCGGCGACAATCATCTCCATGGGAGCCTTGCACAGTACATCAAGGTCTGCATAGATAGCTCGCGGCGGGCACGCTGAAAATGTGCGCTTAAACCCGCCGACGATTAATGGCGCTACAGCTGAGGCGTATCCATCCATAGATGGAGCTGTAGGTACACTTACAAAGGGCTTCCCCATCTTGTACGCCGCAAACCGCACCAGGTCCGTGATGGTCCCGGCACCTACAGCAATCAACACCTCAGCTGTTACAGGCACTTCTAAAAACAATCTGGCTACAACCGGCTCATTGGGAACCAGTACATTCTCTAGGGCAGCAAAAACCGTCTCGCTTACTAAAAACCCAGCTTGTCTCAGAGCATCTGCAACCGCCGCTCCGGCGGCAGTCAGTGTGTTTGTATCGGCAATTAGGTGGACTGGTCCTTCAAGACCCAAACGCCGCAGTTTGTCTGGAATCCTTGCCAAAACACCATGCTCTACCTCTATATCCGCTATAGACAAGTAGTGGGTTTTTCCACAGCTGCATTCATACCCTTGCCGCAGAGCTGCAAGTCTTGCATCCATTTCTGCCAAGTTCTCCAGCCTTCCTCTCTTAGGAACTCAGCATATAATTCCACACTGGCACGGCTTTCCCTTCCAGGAAGAACCGGAGTCTGCAGCTACTGCGGCTTCTTCAATGCCTGCTTATCGAGAACGTCTCTGCCATGAATGGAGCGCCAGCGCAACAGCGATGACTCCGTAGGCTACAAACACCCGGAAGTACTCGCCGATCTGTGGTATCCCGAAGAGGGCTTGGCCTGCTTGGGGTGACACCACAAACAAGGTGTGGAACAGCAGTAGACCTACCATCGCCTGCCAGATAGAGGCCCTCGTAGCGGTAGCGCCTCCCACCAAGAGAGCAGCAACAGCAAAGGTACCCACTTGCTCATGGCTGTTGTAAGTGTTCAGGGTGCTGATATTCTGCAGGAAGATCAACTGACCCCAGGCAGCTAGAACGGTAGAAAAGATCATAGCGATAATTCGAATCCGGTCAACATCAATGCCGGCCACCTCGGCAATATGCCGATCCTGGCCGACAGCCCGCATCTCCTGTCCGAGACGGGTGCGCATGAAGTAATGGAGTATTACGCAAAGCAGCGCAACCAAGGTTAAGGTACCCATAGGCACCCAAATACCGGCGATGTTGATCCGCCACAGATTATCCAAGGCCCTAGATATACCCCAAAGGTCAATGGTGTTGCGCAGCCCTACTCCCTCAGGCAGCATCATGGAGCGGTTTTTCATGGGAATCACTGTACCGACCAAGAAAAGGAACACCAATTGGTACAAACCGTTGGCAAAGAACCCTAGGATCATGGATGTGATCATCTCCCGACCCTTGGCTCGGTTCATCACCATACCGGCCAGATACCCCATAACCACGGCAAAGGGCACAGAAAGAAACATGGCCCAAGCCAAACCTGTCAAACCTTTGATCTGATAATGGGTAATTATGATAACCGCTATCTGCCCGGCCATTGCTCCAACGGTGATAGCAAAGTTCAAGCCCAATCCAGCAGATACAGGGATCAAAAGTGCCAAAACCAGGAACGAATTCCGGGCAAACCGCGTCAAGACCTCATATAAGAGGAAACGGGGATCCATCCCTGATACCATGACCCCGAGTATACACAGGATTAAAAAGAGCAGGGGTACTGCATTTTTCTTGAACACGGAGACATCCATACCTCTTTGCCTCGGTAATACAGCAGTTTGGGTTTTCACGCAATTTCCCTCCCGTCTCGCCTGGTTAGGGCGTAGAGAATCATCCCGTTACTGATGATTAGGCGGGCTACTTCCGAGATGTCTCCCTCAATTACCCGACTGGTAACCGGCAGTGCAATGGTCAACAGAGTCTGAAAAAGGGCCGTTCCCAATACCACATGGGAGATGCGGGCATCTTTCAAGTTTGCTCCGCCAATTAAAATGGCCGCCACCGCCGGGAAACCCATCATCTGCGGTGCCATATAAAGCTGGAGAAAACCGTAGCTCTGAGCATATACTATGATACCGACAGCACCTAACACCGTCGATAGAATAACTCCTACAGTTCGAGTTCGATCTGGATCAATCCCAGATGCTTGGGCAAATCGAGGGTTGGCACCTGCCGCCTTGACGGCCATACCCACTTTAGTCTTGAAAAACAGGTGTATCAGAAGACACAGAATGCCGAAAAACCCCAATAGACCCAAGGGGAACTCCCACTGACCTATAGACACAAGTAGGAGGTTGTTCAACACTTTGCCGAAGTACTTATCCAAGGTCAGAGTGTACCGCAGTCCTTGACCCCCAATAGCCCAGACCATTTCAGGATTTCTAAAGGGAGCTAGCAGCCAGAAAATACACATGACGGCAACCGAGGAAAAGCCTACATACGTTCCTACCATCATCTCCTGGCCCTTAACTTTGTTCAGCAGCACAGCATAAGCCCAACCGGCCACAACTGCAAAAGGCAGACTAAACAGTATCGCTGCAAAAAACCCAGTGAAGCCCCTAAGGCCGATTTCCATACTTATGAGGGCTCCCACTAGACCGCAGAGGATACCCACAGACAGACCGAAATTGAGGCCTACCCCAGCGGCAATAGTCGGTACCATAGCCAGGACCAATGTGCCATTCATTCCTATCCTAACAAGAGAAGCACTGACTAAAGGCCCAATGGGCATACCGGTTGCAAAGGCCGTAACAAACAGTGCCAAGACGAACCCGATGATGATCAACCGGGGAACTCCGAGCCGTGCTTTCATCTCTTGAAACCTCTCCACCATCCTAGCTCACCTCCGCCCGTTTCTTGCCAGCCATCATCAGGCCGTATTCCACATCGGAAGCATCTGGGCCCAGAATACCGACAAGACGGCCTTGATAGACAATGGCAATTCGATCACAGATCATCCGCAGCTCCGCAAGCTCACTGGAGGTCATAATCACCGTCATACCGAGCTCACGGTTAAATCTCACAAGCAAGTCCAAGACGAGGCTCTTGGCCCCCACATCGATACCGCGAGTGGGTTCGGAAGCGAAGAGAATCTCGGGCGAAAGGGCTAGGGCGCGAGCCAAGCACACCTTCTGCTGATTGCCACCGCTGAGCCTGCGCACCGGCTGTTCTGGTCCCTGACAGCGGATGTCCAAGTTCCTGATAGCTTCCAAGGCGTACTGTCTAATAGCTTGATTGTCCCTTACGTGAAGCGACTCCAAGGGCAAACGCCGTCTCAAAAAGCGGTTCTGGATCTGAGAGCTAGTAAAAGCTATATTATTCTCAATAGACTCATCCAGCAACAACCCAACACCCCGCCGGTCCTCAGACACAAAGGCAAAACCCTTCGCCAAAGCCTCCTTGGGATTGTTTAGTGTTAGTTCCTCGCCGTCCTTGAGGACTGTACCGCTGGAGGGATAAAGGCCCATAATGCCGTTGGCGAGCCCTACTTTGCCGTGACCGGCCAAACCGCCGATTCCGATAATCTCACCCCGGCGCACCTTCAGACTGAAGCCAGACAACCGCTCACCAGGCATCTCCACCGATAGATCCCTGATCTCGAGAACTATATCATCATCGCTAGGCTCTTTTTCCCGAGGCGGCAGTGCAGGTCGCTCTACCTTTCTGCCAACCATAAGCTCTGCTAGTCTATCGACTCTAGCTTCACTTCCGGGTAAGTGCCCGACTATCTCTCCGTCCCGCAGCACCGTAACTTCATGGGCCACCCCCACTACCTCATCGAGTCGGTGGGAGATGAAGAGGATGGCAAGCCCACTTTCGGCCAATCGCTTTATAGCCCGGAGGAATAATTCTGCTTCTGCCTCAGTCAGCACAGCCGTCGGCTCATCAAAGACCAAAATTCTCATATTGCTCTTGTCTATTTCCCGGGCGATCTCCACAAACTGCATATAGCCCACAGGCAATCCCGCTACCGGCAGCCATTCGTCAATATCAACCCCGAGCTTGTCCAAGGCCTGCCTGGAGTCCTTGGCCATCTGCTCCATATCCAAGAGCTCAAACTCTCTGCCCAGGATTCTGCTGACTATATTGGGACGACCCAGTTCCCGGTTGAGCTTGATGTTCTCAGTTACGCTAAAACCCGGCAGCAGCATGAATTCCTGATGTACCATCCCGATCCCCAGATTCATGGCATCGATGGGAGACTCAATGTTGACTGCCTGGCCATCCACCAGAATCTCACCCTCGAAGCCTCCTGTGTCATGGATCACGGGCATACCGAACAGGATATTCATCAGGGTCGATTTTCCTGCGCCGTTCTCCCCTACCAAGGCATGAATTTCACCGGGCTTTACGGCAATATCCACACCCTTGAGAACGGTGTTGCCGAAATAACTCTTGGTTATCCCCCGCATCTCTAATGCGTATGCCACTCTCTAACTACCCCTTCCAACACAAAGGATTCCAGCATATTTCCTACGGAAGCAGAATCTAGTTATGTCATCTATGCAAGGCTATAGGGGCATAAGCTATAGACAGCTCTGCCCCTATACCTTAGCATAACCCGTAGGCTGCTTGTACGCTGGTGACTTGAGAAGCCTTAGATTTCAGTCTCCCCAAAGATAACAGATGGGAGAGTGAAGAAGTAGAAGTTGCCATTGTCGCTGCGTCTGCGGATCTGTACGGACTCGAGTCCAGCAGCCTCAGCGAACACCTTAGCTACTGCGTCGGCATCAGATACATCCAGACGGCCTTCTACAGCGGCCCGAGCGATCTCGACACCCGCCTCAACCGTGGTCATGTTGAAGGAGACCGGCCAGGTTGCAAATCTGCCGGCACCGCCCTTGGCCACGATCGCATCGTCAATTGCCTTCAGAACAGCGTTCATATCGCCCTTCATGCTCTCTTCGATCTTGATGCCCAGGGCTCCCGGATATCCGTGGGTCGGGCTGGGGCAGCATTGCTCGGGGAATATGGCTCCGGTATCCAAAGCCCGAGTGATCAAGGGTTCCTGCATACCGCAGTTGGTGCTGAACAACGCGATATCCTTGCCGTGCTCAGCCACCTGACGAGGATCATCCTCAAGGATAAACTGCTGGGCACCAGGAATGCCAGCATCACTCATGGGGTCCGGGGCAGTAACTTCGATGAACTCCATGCCCAATTTAGCGGCCTCTTCCTTCATGATATCCCGTCTAGCTGCCAGCAGCTCCATAGCCATGTGCCGGGGGAAGGAGTAGTGGAGGAACTTCTTAGCACCCATCTGATGGGCCAGCTGAATGATGGTGCGCCCACGGCCATACTGGTCAGTCTCAATGGCCATGTCTGCCACTGACTCTACAATCGCCGGATCTTCGTGGGGAGTTCCCAGGACAAATACGACATCAGGCCGCATGTCCTTCACTCGGCGGATGGCTGCAACGGTGCCGGGAACAGCCTGGCAAATTACGATGGCCTTAACGTCCCGGTCCGAAGCTAACTGCACAATTTGGGAGATGGTGGTCTCCTGCTCCTGCATGAAGTTGTCAGGATAGATCACATGCTTGATCATGTCGCCATACTTACGAGCAACATTCTCAGCACCTCTGTACTCATCCTCACCCTGGGAGACGGTACCGGTAACTACACCGATTTTATAATCGGCAGCTAGAACCATACCGCTCACTGCAAACAACATCACAGCAATAAGTAGGACTGAAATTAACCTCTTCACAACATAACCTCCCTTTTTATTTTCCTTTTTGATTATTACTGCCTACGGAAATGCTCCCCTTGTCCTCCCCCCAGTCACCCTACCGGCACTCTGACGAGTCGTTACCCATACCTAACAACCAACTAAGGGCACCGTGCGGGGCATAGAGACAAGCCTGTAATACAAAATCTAGTTCGCTACCCCAGACTATTTTCCTGCACCGCAATCAGTTTTTTGTCCGAAAGTATCATTTGCCAGGGCTTCCGTTTACGATATCCGTCTGCACAAACAGTAATCCCACCCATATGTATACAATACACACGGGTCCGCATATGGAAAAAACCCGGTGGGTAACCCACTGGGTTCTTTAGTAAAATTTCCTGGCAACGAGCTACTCTCCCACCGGGTCACCCCGGCAGTACCATCGCCGCTGGAGGGCTTAACTACTGGGTTCGGGATGTGGCCAGGTGTTTCCCCTCCGCTATGGTCACCAGAAAATTTATGCGGTTTTACACCTTCAAAACTGCACAATGAGT
>JAAZHE010000041.1 GCA_012510855.1 Bacillota bacterium
ATTTTCTGGTGACCATAGCGGAGGGGAAACACCTGGCCACATCCCGAACCCAGTAGTTAAGCCCTCCAGCGGCGATGGTACTGCCGGGGTAACCCGGTGGGAGAGTAGCTCGTTGCCAGGAAATCTTCGCTCCTCGGTAGCTCAATGGTAGAGCACCCGGCTGTTAACCGGGTGGTTGTTGGTTCGAGTCCAACCCGGGGAGCCATTTTATTTTACTTATTACTTATCCTTCATCTCCTTTAGCGCATCAGCCATCACCCGTTGCTTTTCCCATCTCTTTACTTTTTTCCTGTTTCCCGTTAAAACCGGGTACACCTAAGCTAAGCTGTCTGCATCTTGGAACCCTCAGATCCGATGCAAGCGGCACTTTGCTTTCATTGTCATGGACTTGTGTAATTGGCACTCATCTTCCTAGTCTGAACCTCCTTGGCTGTCGGTGCATAGTCTACCACTGCACCGGAGTAGAAAAGGAGGTTAGACTATGCCCGTCCAGTTATGGAGTCTGCACTGGGTATATTTAGCTTTTGTCCTAGGCATAGTGATCGTGATGGTTATGCGGCGGGACACAACTCTCATATGTGTTGCGGGGATTGTGATGCTGACACTAATTGCCACTGGATCTCTGCCGCAGGCGGTAAGTGTAGTTTTCAACAGCTTTGTATATGCCATCAGCGAGCTGTTGGGAACAATCTTGATTATCTCGGTCATTATCGCGATGAGCAAAGCGCTAAGTGCTTCGGGAATCAGTGATGCCATGATTGCTCCCGCGGCTAGTTTGATCAAGACGCCCAGCATGGCGTACTGGGTAATCGGCATCGTAATGATGCTGATCTCTTGGTTTTTCTGGCCTTCCCCTGCAGTAGCTCTAGTTGGCGCAGTGCTGCTGCCGGTGGCGCTAAAGGTAGGGCTGCCGGCTATGGGCGTTGCCATTGCCATGAACCTTTTCGGACACGGTATTGCTCTTTCAGGTGATTTCATTATCCAGGGTGCACCCAAGCTCACCGCCGATGCGGCAGGACTGGCGGTAAGAGAAGTGGTGGCAGCCAGTGTCCCTCTGGTGTTTATCTGCGGTATCGTCACTACCCTTGTGGCATTTTGGCTGCTTCGCCGTGACCTGCAGCGGGGGAGTCTACGGGTCGAAAGCTCCGAAATTCGTAAGGTTACTGACCCGACGGATAGTCTCAGCAGCAGTGCTACTGCGCTTTCACCTCATCTTAGAAGACGGCTGGCGCTGGCGATTCTCATCTTGTTTGCCATCGACGTTGTGGTCATGGTTGTTGCAAGGCTCCAGGGAGGCGAGGCCACTGCCCTAGTGGGCGGTACTGCTGTCATCATTCTGCTTCTGGTCTCCATGCTTACTCACAAGCATCGAGGTCTGGAAAAGATCACCGAGTACCTTATCGAAGGTTTTCAATTTGGCTTCCGGGTTTTTGGTCCGGTGATTCCCATCGCAGCCTTCTTTTATCTAGGGGATGCCGGCTATTTTGAAATCATCGGTACTGGATTACCGGCCGGCTCCCAAGGCCTTGTCAATGACTTAGGAATAGCTTTAGCCCATGTTGCACCCCTTAACGGGGGAATTGGAGCTGTTACCCTCACCACAGTTGGGGCCATTACCGGCCTGGACGGTTCTGGTTTTTCCGGTATCTCCCTTGCCGGTTCGGTAGCGAAACTCTTTGGCACTGCCATAGGACACGGAACTGCCACCCTAACGGCCTTGGGCCAGATTGCGGCTATCTGGGTTGGAGGAGGAGCATTGGTACCCTGGGCACTCTTGCCGGCTGCCGCAATCTGCGGCGTAGATCCCTTTGACATGGCGAGGAGGAATCTCATACCGGTAGTTGCGGGACTGGTGGTGACTACTATTGTGGCTGCTTTGATCATCTAGAGGACAGTAAGAAAAATAAGGATGTAGGCGGCTTCAGGGGATCAACCGCCTCCCGACAATCAAGATTTGGATTAACATCATTATGACCGCGGCAAGGGCGTAGCTGGTGGCAAGAGATGCCACCAGCTTTGTTTAGGGGGCTTGACCAGACTTAAGACATGGTCTAATGTTAGTGTCGTGAACGCTTTCGCAAAGAGGCAGGAGATTCTTGCTTTAGAAACTTGCGCTAGCTTGGGATTCAAGGTAAGATCTAAATGATAAAGGGGTATTTTGCTCACTGTCCTCAGGGAACCGGTCTTGAGCTGGGGGGACGATATTTTGAGTAAGGAGCCTGATGGGTACAATAAACCCAAGACAAGTGAGACATTGCGTGGCCTAGCCTATTTTTCCCAAATAGGAATAACCATGGCGGCATCGGTGTTGATTGGTGTCTTGCTGGGCAGATATCTAGATAGATTGCTCGGTACAGCACCTTGGCTAGGGCTGGTTTTTTCTTTGTTAGGAGCTGGCACTGCCATCAAGTTTGTGTTCAACATGGCCAATTATGAGCGGTGATTGGATGGGGTTCCCATGAGACTATCTGATTTAGCAAAGAGTATGGTTCTGACAATACTAGCCGTAGCCCTGATATGTGTCTTGGCTGCAGCCATTTATTACCGCTCTCTTGGCTTTCTTCCATTTGCACTAGGAGCTTTGATTGGTTCAGCAGTCAGTATTGCCAAAGTCTTCATTCTGGAGCACGGCATCGATAAAGCACTTTCTATGGACCAGAAGCGTGCTGCCAGCTATCTTGGCCTTAACCACATACTAAGGCTCTTAATGTCTGGGGCTGTCCTTTTTCTAGGTGCGGTTGTGCCGCATATCAGTCTATGGGGAGTAGCAGCCGGCATTTTGGCTTTCCAAGTGGCCACATTAAACATCAAATTCGCGTCAAAGGGTTAAATATACCATTAGCAGCATATAGGTGGTGATCAGCTTGTGGATATCGGTGTGAAAACTCTTTGGGTCTTAAACATTGCAGGTATTGAAATTTGGATAACCGAGACCATTGTCAATACCTGGATTATTATGTTCTTCTTGATGGCGCTTGCACTGATTGTCCGGATCAGACTGCGCCGCTTTCAAGAGATCCCGACGGGCTTCCAAAATGCAGTTGAAGCCGTTGTGGAAGCCTTCGATAGCTTCGCGGCAAGCACTTTAGGCGAGAAGTTCTCCTATCTCTTTCCGTGGTTTTTCATGGCTTTTGCCTTTATTCTCTCCAGCAGTCTATTTAGTATTGTCGGGCTACGAGCGCCAACAGCAGACTGGACAACTACAGCTGCCCTTGCTCTTGCTACCTTTATGTTCATGTTCTTGCTGGGAATCAAGTATCGAAAAGGCTCTTACCTCAAGAGTCTCATTGAACCGCACCCTGTCTTTTTTCCAATGAATGTGCTTGGAGAATTGGCTAAACCGGTCGCCCTCAGTTTCCGCCTTTTTGGCAATGTGCTGTCCGGTACTATCATTTTGACTCTCTATTATGCATTGACGCCGTTGTTTGTTCAATTTGGTCCACCGGCGCTGCTGCACGGGTTCTTTGATGTACTATTTGGCGGGCTGCAGACTTATATTTTCGTAATTATTAGCCTCATGTACATCAAGATTGCTGCAGACAGCGAATGGTGATTATGGGCAACAAATAAGTACCAAGAAAGATAGGAGGAATCAATTTATGGAAGGTGTAGGTATTGCGGTCGGTCTAGTACACATCGCGGCTGCCATTGCGCTGCTCAACGGGTTGCTCACCACTTTCGGTCAATCACGGATAGCCAGCCAGGCGATCGAATCCATTGCCCGGCAGCCTGAAGCAGCTGATAGTATCAGACCGGTTATGTTTGTCGGTCTGGCCTTTGCAGAGACTTCTGGTATCTACGGTCTTTTGATAGCTATTATCATGCTGTACGCTAACCCTCTGATGGATGCCCTGTTTAGCCTGATGAGATGAGACTAGGCCAGGTGTGTTTGGTGTAGAATGGCAGGAAAGGGGGCCCCGGGGCTTTGCAAGATATGCTGTTCTCAGCTCAAGCCGCGTCTGCTGGACGAGTCTTTGCTCTGGATTCGCAGACATTGATCGGTATAGCCATTCAATTGTTTAACGCTGCTGTGTTAGCCGTTGGTTTGGGTTTTATGCTCTACAATCCCGTAAAAGACTTCATGCGCAAGCGAACCGAGCGAATCCAAGCCCAAAGGGATGAGGCAGATGCAGCGCTGGCAAAAGCTAACAATCTAATATCTGAGTATGACGCAAAGCTGAGAGATATAGATAATGAACGCGCAAAAATGCTGGAAGTCGCCCGCCTTGAGGCTGCCGAAGAGAGTAAGGTAATTATAGCCCAGGCTAAACAAGAGGCCGATAGAATTCGAGAACGGTCATTGGCGGCTGTTTCGGAATATAGGAAGCGTCTGGGAGAAGAAAACCGGCTTTATATTGTCGAGGTGGCTTCCCTCATGGCATAGAATTTCGTTGCTCAAACCATCGATGATGAGACCCAGGCTAGGCTATTTGAGGAAGCCCTAGCTGAGCTGGAGGATGCACAATGGCAGCACTAAAGGATCGCCACGCCAATGCGCTGTTGGAGCTTTCCCAAGAAAACGGCACCCTGGAAGAGGATTTGGAGCAAGCTGTTTTCGTACGGGATATGCTGGATGACGATGAGGTGCAGGCATTTCTCTTGCATCCCCATATTCCCGATTCGGCTAAGGAAGAATTTTTCAACAATGCTTTTTCAGAGCGGCTGTCTCAGCACTTGATGGGGTTCTTGCACTATATGGTTCGCAAGAACCAGGAGCGGTTAATCGTCCCTGTATTGACGGAATTCATCCAGCGGGCAAACCGGTGCTTGGGCAGAATAGAGGCCAAGGTTGTCTCAGCTAAACCCCTTAACGAAAGACAGATCGAAGCTATTCGGGCTATTTTAGCCAGAAAAATCGGCATGGAGGTCAAGATTAGAGCTGCAGTTGACCCAGACGTGATCGGGGGTTTTTACATCCTAGTAGGCGGACGGATCTTTGATCGTACAGTAAGGTCCGCCTTAAATGACATGAGACAGCGCTTGAGGTTAGGAGGATCTGGATGATAGTTAACCCTGAAACAATCAGTAAGGTGATAAAACAACAAATCAAATCCTATTCGTCCCAGTTGGATTTCTCCGAAGCCGGCACTGTCATACAGGTGGGGGACGGCATCGCCCAGATCCACGGCTTGTACAGCGCCATGAGCGGTGAACTTCTGGAATTTCCCAATGGAGTCTACGGCATGGCATTAAACCTTGATGAGGACACCATCGGTGCTGTCATTATGGGCCCCGATGCAGGTATCAAGGAAGGGGATCCTGTCAAGCTAACCGGCAGGATGGCGGAGGTGCCGGTGGGTGATGGCATGTTGGGAAGGATCGTCAATGCCCTCGGTGAACCCATTGACGGCAAGGGTTCCATTGCTGCCAATGCTTACCGCAAGATAGAAAGCCCTGCTCCCAGTGTCATTATGCGCAGGGAAGTGAATGAGCCGCTGCAGACCGGTATCAAGGCCATTGATGCTCTGGTGCCCATAGGCAAGGGTCAGCGGGAGTTGATCATCGGAGATCGGCAGACTGGAAAGACGGCCATCGCCATCGACACCATCATCAACCAGAAAGGCAAAGACGTCTACTGCGTCTATGTTGCCATTGGACAAAAGGCATCCACCATGGCCCGCATAACCAAAGTACTTAGTGAGACTGGTGCCATGGACTACACCACGGTAGTTCTATCCACTGCCAGTGATCCAGCGCCGCTTCAGTACTTGGCTCCCTATGCCGGCTGCGCGATTGCAGAAGAATGGATGTATAGGGGCAAAGATGTCTTGATAGTCTACGACGACTTGTCCAAGCACGCGGTGGCTTATCGGGCAATCAGTCTGCTTCTGCGTCGCCCGCCGGGTCGTGAAGCGTATCCGGGCGATATTTTCTACCTCCACTCTCGCCTGCTGGAGCGGGCCGCGTGTCTGAGTGAAGAGTACGGCGGGGGCACCCTGACAGCTTTACCTATCGTGGAGACCCAAGAGGGGGATATCTCTGCCTACATCCCTACCAACGTCATTTCCATCACCGATGGACAGATCTACCTAGAATCCGACCTCTTCAATCACGGGGTTCGTCCCGCCATCAACCCAGGGTTTTCAGTTTCCCGTGTTGGAGGCTCAGCTCAGATCCCCGCTATGAAGAGACTAGCCGGGCCCCTTAGGATCGAGTACGCACAATATAAAGAACTAGCCGCCTTCTCTCAATTTGGCTCTGATCTCAGCCAAGATACTTTGGAACGTCTTAATCACGGCGAGCGGATTCTAGAGGTCCTCAAACAGCCGCAGTACAAACCAATGCCGGTAGAGGATCAGGTCCTGATTCTCTATGCCTTAAACAACAAGCACCTGGATGATATTGACATTGGGCGGATTCTCAAGTTCGAAAAGGATTTTATCAAGTATGTAGATACCCATGCCCCTGAGCTCAAAGAAGAGATCAGGGAGACCGGTGAGCTTTCAGAAGATGTCGCCCAGGCTCTTGAGCAAATGATTGCCGAGGTCAAGAAGGAGTACAACTACAGTTAGGGAGGTACCGGTGTGAGTTCGCTGCGAGATATCAAGAAGAGAATAGCTAATGTCGGTACAACCCAGCAGATGGTTAAAGCCATGTATATGATCGCCTCCACCAAAGTGCACAAGGCCAGGGCCCAGTTGGAAGGGGTGCGTCCCATCCATCGGGAGCTTACGCGGGTGGTGAGGGACCTCGGCAGGCAAGAGAAGGCTAGAAGCCATGTCTTCTATCAGGGGCGGGAAGTGAAAAACTCGCTGTATATTATCCTGACTAGTGATCGGGGATTTTCCGGGAGTTACAGCGCAAGTATCATGGCTAAAGCTTTGGAACACATGGATGAGGGGAAAAATGAAAAGATCCTGGTGGTGGGTTCTAAGGGGCATCATGTTTTCAAGAAGCGGGGCAAGAATATCATCCGGACCATAACTAATCTGCCGGATGCACAGGTATATTACGGCTCGGAAAGCATCGCCAACTGGGCCATAGATCTTTATCTTGCGGGAGAAGTAGATGAAGTTTTTAGCGTTTATACCCGCTTTGAGACCGTCGTGACCTATGTACCTTGCGTAGATAGACTGCTGCCGGTAGACATCGACGGAGTTGAGATAGATGATTACGAGCATATCTAGTATGAACCCAATATTACTACCTTTATAGACAACGTTATACCCTTATATATGCACATGAGCTTATTTAGAGCGTTTTCCGAATCCCACACCAGCGAAGAAGCAGCCCGTATGGTTAGTATGGATACCGCTGGGAAAAACGCTGAAGACATGATCAGGAACGTAACCCGCATGTACAACCGCAAGCGCCAGGCAATTATCACACAGGAAAGCAGCGAAATCGTGGGAAGTGCAACCATGCTGAACACTGAGGAATAAAGGCTAAAGGTGGGACCACATGACTGCCAAGAACACGGGTAAGATCACAAGGATAATAGGTGCAGTTATTGACATTCGCTTTGAGAAGGAACTGCCTTCCTTATACAATGCCATCGAAGTGCCATTCGGTGAGGAGACAATAGTGCTGGAAGTCATGCAGCACATTGGAGACAGCACTGTTCGCTGTATCTCCATGCACCCCACAGACGGTTTGAGACGGGGCATGACAGCCATCGATACCGGTGCACCGATTTCAGTACCGGTAGGTGAAGGCGTTCTAGGCCGCATGGTCAATGTTCTGGGGCAACCCATCGATTACGATTCACCTGTGGAAGCTGCAGAATACTGGCCTATTCACAGACAGCCGCCTAAATTCACCGAACAGATAGCGCAGCCGGAGATGTTGGAAACCGGCATTAAAGCCATTGACCTCCTTTGTCCTTTTCCCAAAGGCGGCAAGATCGGTCTGTTTGGTGGTGCCGGGGTAGGTAAGACGGTCGTAATCATGGAGCTCATTAACAGCATAGCTAAAGAACACGGCGGCTATTCTGTCTTCGTAGGCATAGGCGAGCGTACCCGGGAAGGCAATGACCTGTATTATGACATGAAGAATTCGGGAGTTCTCAGCAATACTGCCCTGGTATTTGGCCAGATGAACGAGCCGCCGGGCGTCAGAATGCTGGTGGGGCTCACGGGTTTGACCATGGCGGAGTATTTCCGGGACGTCAAGCAGCAGGATGTCTTGCTGTTCATAGACAACATTTTCCGGTTTGTGCAGGCAGGTTCAGAGGTATCGGCCTTGCTAGGGCGCACTCCCAGCGCCGTCGGTTACCAGCCGACCCTAGCTACGGAGCTCGGCGCTCTGCAGGAGCGGATCACATCCACCAAGTTCGGTTCTATTACATCGGTCCAGGCCATTTACGTTCCTGCCGATGACTTCACCGATCCGGCTACAGCAACTACCTTTGCTCACCTGGATGTAATGACGGTGTTATCACGGGCCATTGTGGAACAGGGGATCTATCCTGCCATTGACCCATTGAACTCATCCTCCCGTATCCTGGAGGCAAACATCGTAGGCTCAGAGCATTATCGGGTTTCCCATGCTGTTCGGAGTTTGCTGCAGCGCTACAAAGACCTCCAGGACATAGTTGCGATTTTGGGCATAGATGAACTCTCTGAGGAGGATAAGCTGATCGTCCACAGAGCCAGAAAGGTTCAGCGGTTCCTATCCCAGCCCTTCTATGTTGCGGAAAAATACACATCTATCCCCGGGCGCTATGTCCCGGTGGGTGAGACTATCAGGGGCTTCCGAGAGATCATCGATGGAGTCCATGATGATATACCCGAAGGCTACTTCCTTAATGTGGGAACCATCGATGAGGTAGTGGAGAAATACAAGGCTGCACGGGGTGGTTAATATGGCGAGCGAACCGAACAACTCGGGAAGTCAGAAAAAAATCATCCTCAACATAACCACTCCCCGGGGGCTAAAGTTCGTGGAAAAGGCCGACATGATCATCATGCGCTGTATCGACGGCGACCTGGGTGTGCTGCCTGGCCATGCACCGGTTTCCGCGGTGTTAGGTGATGGGATCCTCCGCATTTTCAATAACGGCGGCGAAAAAAAGCTAGCCGTCTTCGGCGGCATAGCTGAGATCAACGATACTACAGTGAATATTTTCAGCACCATAGCCCAGCGGCCTGAGGAAATCGATCGGGAGCGTGCCGAACAAGACTTTAGAAGAGCCGAGGCAACCCTGATAGAACAGTTAGAAGAACAGGATATCCGTAGGCTGCAGGTGCTGATGCATAGGTCGTTGGTTCGTCTTGAGGTTAGTTCCCATGGCGATGAGGCCGGCTACGGCGATGATGACAGCTAG
>JAAZHE010000005.1 GCA_012510855.1 Bacillota bacterium
ATCTTGACCCGTTCTGATGCGCAGATCGTGTTTTTAGATACCCCTGGTATTCACAAACCCCTGCACAAGTTGGGGGAATACATGGTGCAGACGGCTCTGAGGACCTTGAATGAGGTGGATGCCATTGTCTTTGTAGTTGATGCTTCCCAGCTCCCCGGCAGAGGAGACGAGTTTGTGGCTGCCCAGCTAAAGAATGCCCATGCTCCTGTTATCCTGGCGGCTAATAAAGTCGACCTTTGGAATAGCGGCGCGGCAGAGGAGCAGCAGGCAGTCTTAGCGGCCTATACGGCCTTGGGGGATTTTGGTCAAGTGCTGTCGGTCTCGGCCCTGACGGGCGCGGGATTGACTGCGCTGGTGGATGCCGTGATTGCGCATCTGCCGGAAGGTCCTAAGTACTATCCCGATGATTGGGTAACAGATCATCCCGAGCAGTTTGTCATGGCAGAGCTCATCCGTGAAAAGGTCCTCTTGTTAACTAGAGAAGAGGTACCCCATGCCACCGCCGTGGTTGTGGAAAGAGTGGAGGCTCGGGAGGACCGGGATCTCGTTGATGTCTGGGCTACCATCTATGTAGAGCGGCCTTCCCAAAAAGGTATTATTATCGGGAAGGGTGGTTCCATGCTCAAGGAAGTGGGGAAGCTGGCCCGGCAGGAAATCGAAGCTCTTCTGGGATCCCAGGTCAATCTCCAACTGTGGGTCAAGGTTAAGCGCGATTGGCGGGAAAAGGCCGGTACACTCAGCGATTTTGGTTATAGTCTGGAGTCCTGAAATGATGAAGGTTGCTGATTTTGATTATTATTTGCCAGAAGAGTTGATCGCCCAGGAGCCGGTGGAGCCCCGGGATGCCTCCCGGCTCTTGGTAGTTCATAGGCAAACAGGCCAATTGGAGCATAAAGTCTTCCGGGATATCGTTGATTACCTTCACCCGGGGGATGTGCTGGTAATCAATGATACCAAAGTAATCCCCGCCCGCCTCTTTGGCACCAAGAGAGGTACCGGCGGGCAGGCAGAGCTTCTGCTGATCAAACGCCTAAGCCGAGATGTCTGGGAGACGCTGGTTAGACCTGGGCGCAGGGTAAGGCCGGGGACTTGGCTGGAGTTTGGTGGGGGACGTTTGGCTGCAGAAGTCATAGAAGTGACCTCTGCTGGAGGCAGGATAGTCCGGTTTGTGTACGATGGTGTTTTTGAAGCTGTCCTCGATGAGCTGGGCGAGATGCCGTTGCCTCCTTATATTCACAAAGAGCTTGCCGATAAGGAGCGCTACCAGACAGTCTATGCGAAGGAAGAGGGTTCCGCTGCAGCACCGACCGCTGGTCTTCATTTCACACCGGCCCTGCTGAAGAGAATAGCGGATCAGGGGGTTGCTATCTGTGCTATTACTCTGCACGTGGGACTGGGCACCTTCCGGCCCGTAAAGGTAGCTAATGTGGAAGAACACAAGATGCATGCCGAGTACTACTCCATCTGCGAAGAGACAGCTAGAGCCATCAATGCTGCCAAGGAGGCAGGGAGAAAGGTGATCGCGGTTGGGACCACAACAACTAGGACCCTGGAGGCAGCGGCTCAAAAGCACGGTAGAATAACTGCTGACAGCGGCTGGACTGAGATTTTTATCTTTCCTGGTTTTGAGTTCCGGGTAGTGGATGCCCTGATCACCAATTTCCATCTTCCCCGCTCGACACTGTTGATGCTGGTAGCGGCCATGGCGGGCAAAGACTTGATTTTCCGGGCCTACCAGGAGGCCATCGCGGCAAGGTACCGGTTCTTCAGCTTCGGGGACGCCATGCTGATTCTGTGAATTGAGTAAGTGGCTGTAAAGGAAGGGATAATCCATGGGTGCAGTTGAGTTTTCTGTAACATATGAGTCTCCCAACACCTGGGCCCGGTTAGGGGAGCTTTGTACTCCCCACGGCGTCATTGAGACTCCGGTCTTTATGCCGGTGGGAACCCAGGCAACGGTGAAGGCCATGTCTCCTAGAGACCTGGAGGAGGTCGGCGCCCAGATTATCCTGTCCAATACATATCATCTTTATCTGCGGCCTGGTCACCGGTTGGTGGAAAAGGCGGGAGGGCTGCATAAATTCATGTCCTGGAAGCGACCCATCCTAACCGACAGCGGCGGCTTCCAGGTATTCAGTCTAGGAAAACTGCGCAAGATTACAGAGGAAGGAGTGACCTTCCGTTCCCATCTCGACGGGTCCAAGCATTTTATCAGTCCTGAGGTGTCCATGGAGATTCAAATGGCCCTGGGGGCTGATATTGCAATGGCCTTCGATGAGTGTGCACCATATCCTGCGGATTATGAGTATACCAAGAATTCTCTGGAGCTGACCTCCCGCTGGGCCAGGCGGTGCAAGGCTGCCCATCGCCGAGAGGATCAGGCCCTGTTCGGCATCGTCCAGGGCGGTATGTATCCTGAGCTGAGAAGGCAAAGTGCCGATGACTTGGTGAGCCTTGACTTTCCTGGGTACGGTATTGGGGGCCTAAGTGTAGGTGAGCCTAAGGAACTTATGTACGAGATGCTGGAGGTGACAGTCCCAAGGCTACCCAGGGACAAGCCCCGCTACTTGATGGGAGTCGGTTCGCCAGATTGTCTCCTGGAGGGAGTAAGCCGAGGCATTGATATGTTCGACTGTGTCCTGCCCACCCGCATAGCGAGGCACGGCATGGTTTTCACCAAGAATGGCCCGCTCACAGTCCGTAATGCTGCTTATGGGGAGGATTTTCTCCCCCTAGACCCGGGGTGTGATTGCTATACATGCAGGCACTTTTCCCGAGCGTACATCCGCCACCTGCTCAAGGCCGGTGAGATATTGGGGATGCATCTAGCTACCCTCCATAACTTGCACTTCTTACTGCGACTCATGGAAATGATCCGCCAGAGTATCGCCCAAGACACCCTGCCCCAGTTTAAGAAGGCCTTTATGGAGCAATATTATGGAGACGATACATGAAAGGATTGGCAGGAATGTCATGGCCCGTGGGGAAGTTATTTCTGTTGTCTTTTTTGGTGACCAGGGAAAGGAGGAATGAAGGATGGTGTTTCTTACCGCTGCGGCTGAGCAGGGCAATCTGTTAAGTTTGTTCATGCCTTTTATTATCATGTTGGTCGTATTCTATGTGTTTCTCATCCGCCCTCAGCAGAAACAGCAGAAAGAACGGCAGAACATGCTCAATGCGCTGAAAAAAGGAGATAAAGTAGTCACCATCGGCGGCATCCATGGAGAGATCACCGCACTCAAAGATGATGTCATTACCTTGCGGGTGGCCGATAAGGTAGAGATCCGGATATCCCGTTCTGGTATTGGACGAGTAGTAAAGTAGTGCTTGGTCTCGTAAGAGTGCTATCATCACTGGATATCGCGGAAAGAAAAAACAGGAGGCACTAGCCTCCTGTTCTTGGTATTGCTATTGGTGGAGGTGAGCGGAGTTGCACCGCTGTCCACAGATGAAGCCACAATGCTTCTACGAGCGTAGCCCTTGTTTAACATTCGCCTCCATCCATTCCCAAGGGCAGGACCGGATAGAGACTAGCTCATCAAGTTTCCCCCTCTGGCTATGAGCATCCCCAGAGCGGAATCCTGCAATATGACACCCTATCTCCTCCGGCAGGAACGGAAGAGTAGAGCGTAGCCGCTATTAAGCAGCAGCTAGAGCGTAATTATCGTTGGCAGTTAATTTGCTTCCCACTTCTTAACGAGGCCGTGGGAACCTCGGCTCGCTTCCATTGCCACTTCCACCTGTGTCGAACCTAATTCACCCCCGTGTTGACATTGCTATCTAGTCTAGTAATAGGCGCTCTAGCGTTTACGTTCCTTGAGGATGCGATCGATGCGGCGCTTCTCATCCCGCCGTGCGATGGTTTCCCGCTTGTCGTAAAGTTTCTTTCCCCTAGCAAGGGCCAGTTCCATCTTAGCCAATCCCCTCCGGAAGTACACCTTGAGGGGGACCAGGGTATAACCCTTTTCCTGAGTCTGTCCCAAGAGGCGCATAATCTCCCGCTTATGCATCAAGAGCTTACGGGTACGCTTAGGCTCATGGTTGAACATGTTTCCGTGGGTATAGGGGCTGATGTGCATATTATATACGAAAAGTTCGCCATTTTCAATGGCTGCGTAGGCGTCCCGGAGATTAGCTTTTCCCTGCCTGAGGGACTTAACCTCAGTACCGGTCAGTACCATACCCGCTTCAAAGGTTTCCTCAATGTGATAATCATGGCGGGCCTTGCGATTCTCTGCAACGACCTTGATTCCATCAGCCATGTTTTTCCCTCCTGACCGGTGTCCCACTGCTCGGGCTCCCATTGACAACAACACCCTGCCGTGCTGGCTCAGCCAAGAACGGAAGGGCTAGGCTGTCAGGTGGATATCTGTCACTAACGGGCATTTATATTATAGCGATTGTCCCGGTGATGTGTCAAATTTCCCAAGCCAAACAGGCTTGCTCCAGAGTCTTGATATCTTGCACAGACCCCTGTACACTGGACTTGAAGACGATGTTTATGCCATCGCTCTTCATGAGACCTTGCTCCTTTCTGATCGTCTATTGGTCCTGCGAGGTCTCTATTTTATCTCCACACGTGTTTTCCCTGCCACCGCCTACCAAAGCTTTACGCTAACAGTCTTAACTGGATATGGGTGGTTCCATCTAGACTATTCCTGGTTCTGCCATGAAAGTCATAAAGAAAAGCAAGGAACCGAGCAAAAGTTGTCGAATTAGACTCGATAGGGCCACGGGTTAGTGACACTGCGCAATAGACCGAAAATAAACAAGGGGATAGAATTTTACAGGGGAGGGCGAAACCAGATGATCCAAACAGAAGGCCTGACGAAGAAATTCGGCAATCTCACTGCAGTGGATAACCTCAATATCCATGTGGAAAAAGGTGAGATTTACGGTTTCTTGGGCCCAAATGGTGCGGGTAAGACCACCACTATTATGATGCTCTTAGGAATGGAGCGTCCCACAGCAGGTAAGATTAAGCTGTTTGGGAAGGATCTGGCAGAGAACTACTTTGAAATCAAACGCCGTATAGGTGTGCTCTCTGAGTTTCAGTATCTATATGAGGACATGACAGCCAAGGAATACCTTGGGTTTTTTGCTGATCTTTACGAAGTGGAGAATCCCAACAAGAAGATCGATGAAGTGCTGAGCCGCGTTGCTCTCCTAGATCGCAAGAATGAATTGTTGGGCGGGTATTCCAAAGGCATGAAGCAGAAACTGGGTATGGCTCGGGTCCTGCTCCACGACCCTGATTTGCTCATCCTCGATGAGCCCCAGTCATCCCTGGATCCATATGGCATTAGGGAAATCCGGGATATTATTATGGAGGAGAACCAAAAGGGTAAGACCCTCTTCATCTCATCCCATATTCTCTCGGAAATTGAGCGGACATGCCATCGGGTCGGAATCATCCACAACGGCAAGCTCTTGGCAGAAGATGATTTGACCCATCTCAAACACCAGGTTGCTAACGAGATGGAAATTAGCGTGGAGCTCGAGGGATATACAGATGCCATTGCTTCCAGCTTAAAGGAACTGGAGTTTGTGAAGTCAGTGGAATATGAGGACTCGCACTTGACAGTCAAGACCACCATGGATGATGACTATCGTGCCCACATCTCCCGGGTGATATCCTCCCATGGAGGTATAGTGCTGTCCATGGTCGCCAAAGAGATCAGCTTGGAGGAGGCTTTTGTGATTATTACTGAGCAAAACCTTTCCTTGTTGACAAAGGAGGGGCAGGCATCATGAGTAAAACGCAGTATCGAGCCAATGCTGTCAAAGTAATTGCCCGCCGGGACATCAGGTCCACGGTGAACGGTTTAGGTATATATGTCGTCGCATCCTTAGCTTTCTTGGTATCCATGCTGTTTGTGCGTAGCAACCTCAAAGGAGTCACCGAGAATGGCTTGATGGTCATGGTCAATCCGCTGAACTACCCCTTCTTCATCGCGGTGACCATCGGAGCAACATATTTGGCTCTGACTTCCACAATGTCTGTGAGCCGGGAGCGGGATCAAGGGACATTGGAGGTTCTGTTCTATGGTCCCATTGACAGCGTGGCTTATGTCCTGGCCAAGTTCCTCGAACAGCTGGTGACATTCCTCGGCTTGGTCATTGTCTATATGGTCATCTTCTTCATCATCTCGAAAATTACTAACTTCGGCATGGACGGCAGCTTTATAGCCATGGCCGGGTTGTCGGTGCTTTTGGCTGCATCCATTGTGGCTTTTGGGCTGCTGCTTTCTACTCTGTGCCGCAGTGCCCGCACGTCTGTTATCCTGCTGTTGGTGCTCCTAGTTCTGTTCCTGGCTGTCAATGTAGTGGCGGGGATTCTCAACAGCATGTCAGCTAAAGACATGTCGGTTACCCTGGTTTACATTCGGGTAGCAGTGGACATGATCAACCGGTTCCTGCAGTGGATCTCACCCTTTGGTTACCTCAATCGAGGCATGTCGGCAGTCAGCTTGGGTAGTGCCAATTTGATTATCAGCAGTATTGGTGCCTCACTGCTGTATACCATAGTGCTGCTGGCTCTAGCCATGCGGTTCCTGGATCGTAGGGGGGTTAGAAAATGAGGAGTACAATCTTGCGTCTTTCAATCATAGTGATGTGCGTACTCATGGCTGTAGCCGGTGTGCAGGCAGCACCCCCTCAGCGGGAAAAGCAGGTGGTCTACGGTATCACGCCCTGGACGGGGAAAGAGTACGGGGGTACCTTCGCACCTAAAGGGATAGATAAGATGTATCTTCTGGCCAATACCAACAATCTCATTAACACTCTGGAGACAGAGGTCTACTTCTGGCCAATTACCAACGAGTATATGGCCAACTGGTTCGAGAGCAGGGAAGTGGTAGAGGGTAAGCTGCAGATCCTGCAGGACGGCAAGGAGATAATGGTGCTGGAACGCCAGCCCTACAGCCATTATTACCCGGAGGGCTTTTATGCAGGGACTTCTGAGCTTCTCATCGGCGACGCAGCGGAAAAGAAGTACCAGGAGTATAGAGACGCCATTGACGGCTACTGGGATGCTGTCCGTGAGTACCGGGAGGCCTATGCTGAATATGAAGAGCAGATGTCTGCCATATTAAAGGAAGTCTCTGAGACAGGCAAGACGTACAGCGAAGATGAGCTTCCTAAGCCGCCGGAACAGCCGACGCCGCCGGTTTGGTATGTGACCCAAGCGACAGAGGGCTTTATCATCAACTTGCCGGTAGGGGAGTATGTTATTAGGACCATTGACGAACAAGGTAATGTCATAGAGGGGACGGAGAAGAAGCTTAAAGTCTTCGACAAGCGGCGGACGGGAATCGGCTATCAGATAATTCCCGAGAGCAAATGGACCAGGCCGGTTCAGTCAGATGATGCCACCCAGATCCTGTACATGGAGGGCAGCAGGACAATGTATCTCAAGGCCTTCCATGAGTCAGAGTACAACCAGCATGACTACCTAAAGATGACCAGCCTGGAACAGCCTCTAGCTGGTGAGGGGGCCTCCAGTTCCTACATGTGGATACACGAAAAGGAGGTACCCGCTGACACCAAGATTCAGATACTCCAGGGAGGAGTAGTTGTTAAGGAAGCAGAGTATAAGCCCTATTACGTCAAGCAGACGCCCGGTTACGCCCTTGGATATGAAATCATCGAATTTGACCCGGACTCCGATGAATTCGCCGGGCGGCGGCCGAGCTTCGAAGCCGTCAAGCTGGAATTGGAGCCCGGGAGTTACGAGATCCGGGCAATAGACTCCTCTGGTCGAGTGCTAGAGGGCAGTGTCAGAAGCATCAGGTCGGTAAATGTGGTGCCCATGTGGCAGTTGTACTTGCTGGCACTGCTGCCGCTGGTGGTGGGTCTGATAGTAGTCATCCGGCGCCGCCGAATGGGGGGACTTACCGCTAAACCGGTAAGTGCCTAAGGGGAGAAGAAACTGAGGAGAATAAGCTGATAGAGCCTACAGCAAGGCTGGCAGAGTATCTGACGATGCACTGTCAGCCTTGCTTGTGTTTCGGGAGGTAATTCGATAGGAATAAATCGCAAGCCATAGGTATATTAGTTACTTTGCAGTCGCAAGCTGAACGGCTTCTTTGTCAGCCCTTACAAGACCAGAACGGGAAATGGTAGATGGAAATGGAGGTTCTTGTCGTTGTATGATCCGAGTTTTTGGCGTAGGTTTAGGATGATGGCCTGGCTGGCGGCCGCCTTAACCTTGGGCATTGGGTATCTCGCTATCTCAGGATATACCGTCGGCTTGGGGATTATGGGCGTTACATCCAGCCCCACGGCAGCCGGTCTCTTGCCGCCGTCGGACCGGGGCGCTATTGAAGGAGTGGTGTGTGATGTTTTCGGCAATGTGATTTCAGGTGCGAAAGTAGAAATTCTAGATATGGTAGCCACCACCGACCAAGCAGGCAAATTCAGGGTCGAGAATGTGCCCTTAGGGCCGCTGCAGATCTTGATTAAAGCAGAAAGGTTTCAGGATGCAGCTGTACAGATTTCCGTTGAGCCGGGGGTCAATTATCCTCAGATCAGCGGAGACACTGGGCTTTGGCCAACAGATTTTTTTGTCAAGTTTCATGTATTTACTAATTCTTTAACCGATGATGATACTCAGCTGTTATTTGGTTTAGTAGAGATCGCTAATCCTAGAAAGGAGCCGCTTTTCATCAGCCAGATTGAGGTGAGGGATCCAAATTGGCAAGTAGTCTATGATCTCTTAGAATCGGAAGCCGTCATCAACCACATCAGTCAAACCTATGACCTGCAGGTGGTGACAAATCCGGTACCGGCTTATGTGATACCTTCCCAAGGTACTGTGATACTGGAATTGGACGCCCTTCCTCAGCCAGCGAAGGGTGAATACCATCTACGGCTGGTCTACGCGGCTGCCGATGAGCACCGCCAGAGCCGCTTTCATATCATCCACATTGCCGATGAAATGGAGTATGATCCCGATCTAGACCCCCATATTCCCTAAAATAATCTGTAGAGACATGCAGGATTTCCGCTGCTAAACAAGGAAGCGCAGCTTTCTTGTCGAAAATACCTGGTACAAGCTGCCGTTTTTGACGGTCTATGGCATTTTCCTTAGAGCTTGTGGGAGAGTTTTCGAGGGGTGGAGCTCTGTGTCACCCAGCAGCGGTAAAACAAGGAAAATCTACGGGTTAGTACTCCTGATCGCGGCATCAGTGCTGTGGGCAGCAGCTGGCAGTGCCTACGCCTTCAATGTGTGTGTTGATGGTACCCCGGTGGAATTATCTGTTCGGCCGACCTTGAGGGGGGTCAAGGTCATGCTGCCCTTGAACTGTTTGGCGCCACCTCTTGGTTTGGAAGTGACTTCCCAGGGTGCTGGAAGTTCGGTGGTTGTAACCGGGTGCGATCGGGAAGTTGTCATTGTCCCCGATAGCCACGAGGTTGTTGTTAACGGTGAGGTCTTGAACCTCGATGTCGCTCCCTACTGGGAAAAGGAGCATATTATGGTACCGATGCAGCTCTTGGTCGACGCCTTAGGTTTTGCCGCGGAATTTGACTTTTCCAGCAAGACCATGTGGATTCAAGCTGCCACCATTAGACCTATGCCGATTAAGGTAGCGAAGAACATAGAAACGGAGCCTCACGGTCAGGACGCGGCAGCTGAAGAGGCACCCTCCGGCACAGAGACAGCCTCTGGTCTATCCCAAGCACAGGTCAAAGGGGATGTTGAAAGGGATGACACTGTCTCCCACGGTGGCCTTCAGGTCCTAGCCATTAGTCAGTTCCTTCAGGAACTGAGGGAACAGACAGCGGCTTGGGCCGGGACAAAGATGCCTGGGGGAGAAGAGCGGACCAGGTTGGTGGGAGTAGTGCCTTCTATCGATGATGGAAGGCAACGGCTGGATTTTATCACCAACGGCAAAGTGAAGGTTCAGCCGATGCTGTTGGCAGAGCCGGCCCGCTTGGTACTAGATGTAGAAGGAGCCGTTGTTGATGCCTTGGATGATGAGCTTTATATAGACCAGGGGGTTATCCATCGAGTTCGCCTGAGCCAGTATCAGGAAGGAACGGCGAGGGCTGTTGTGGACTTGGCGGAGGCCACCGGTTATCAAATCAAGGAAATGCCGGGTGGCAGCGGTTTTTGGGTGGTGTTTAACCAGCGGATCGGTCGGGTTAGTCTTTTCCGCAGTAATGATCAGATCCAGCTCAAGCTGGAGGTGTCGGGTCCCGTCAAGTACTCTGTGAAGCGGCTTCAAAACCCCAACCGTATAGTCGTCGATGTAGAAGGTGCAACCTTCATTGTCGGTGCCACCGAGGCGAGGGTGAATGACAGTGCTGTAGAGAAACTGCGGATCAGCCAGTTTACACCGACAACTGCTCGGGTGGTCATGGATTTGGCCCATCCCGTTGAAATAGTGGATATTGATGCCGGCGGCCGTGACCGGGAAATCCACTTGGTCTTTCTCGATCCCACTTGGAGCAGAAACGTGCAGGAGAGAGCTGCCGCAGCGGATCTTTCTGAGGCATTCAGGCAAGGGGTACAAACGAGGATTGTCTTAGGCTTTGAATCCCTGGCGTCGCTCGGCCGCAGTCTAGTCAATCTCGTGCCCAGCAGTGAAGCCTTGGCCATGGAGCAGGTATCAGGGGATACAGAGCCCGATGATCCCGGTGAGGAAAACGATGGAGATACTGCAGCCCTTGATGAGATGGAGGCCGGCGGTGCGGATGTCGAGGCTGATGGTTCTGATGATTTCCTGGAAGACTCGGTGGCCTACACTGCAGGCGATCTGCCGGCAGAAAGGGAAATACCGTCTAGTCTGATAGGGGGTACTGAGCAGGAGCCTGGGGCAGATTTATCTATGATTGACGATGCTGTCATGCTCCTGGCTATCGGCCGCGGTTACCGGGAAGTCGATTTCTCTCGCTGGCCCAAGCTGCAAGTGGATTGGCTCAGCGATGAAGCACTAGCTGCCCTAAAGGGACGGTCCATCTTGCTCGATGCCGGTCATGGAGGTGCCCAGCCTGGGGCTCCGGGAGTAAGAGGCATTTGGGAGAAGACCTACAATCTTGCGGTGGTTTTGCGGGTTGGAGAACTGCTCAAGTGGGCTGGAGCCGAGGTTAGTTTCACCCGGGTTGGAGACCAGACAGTTAGCCTGCGGGAGCGGGTAGATAAAGTTCAGGCTGTAGATGCTGAGATTTTGGTGAGCATCCATGCTAATGCTTCTTTGACAAGGGATGCAACTGGCACGGAAACCCTCTATCATCCGGCCATGCCGGAAAGCCGGATGCTGGCTGAGGCACTTCAAAGCGAACTAGTTGCGCAGCTGGGACTGGTCGATCGGGGAATCAAGGAGAGAACCGACCTGTATATATTGCGCCATTCCCCGGTTCCCAGTGCTTTGGTTGAGGTAGGTTTTTTGGATCACGCACAAGAAGGCGCCTTCTTGCTGACGTCAGAAGCCATCGACCGAGCCAGTATGGGCTTGGTGCGGGGGATTGCAGCTTTCTTCCAGCGTTATCCAGATGGGAGGACTCCTTCCCCGGAGCGGGAACTGCCGCAGCTGAGAGTCATTCCAGAGGAGGTTTCTCAGGAACCTGTTCAGACCCGTGATGAGACGGCCCCTTTGGACCAGGAGGTTGGGGAAGGCCCGGTGGAGATTGAAGAAGCACCGCTGTTAGGCGAACCCGCGGGGAGTGATACTGTTGAAAACGCGCTATAGAGAGATTATCGGCTGGCTTTTTCTTGCATCGCTCCTATTGAGTGCTGTCCTGTGG
>JAAZHE010000042.1 GCA_012510855.1 Bacillota bacterium
GCCAAGAACTCAGCGCGGTTCGGTGCCCGCCGGACTGCGGCGGTGGCTACTGCGATAATGGTGTCGACTCCCCGCACTTCACACAACCTGGCAAAGAGGGCTAGGGTCTCTACCGCATGCTCCTGGGCCTTGGGATGCAGCGAGCCGTCTGGGGCGGTGTTTTCCACCAACCTGACGGTCTCCTTAATGTTTTCTATCTGATGGTATCCACCCTCCGGGCCAATCTCCATGATAACCAGCCGCACCGAGTTGGAACCAACATCAATGATGGCAATTCGCTCCATGGAACTAACCTCTTCCCCGCTTTTCATTGACTACCGGCTGCTGCAGGCAGCCTGCCAGTCAATGTATTGGTTGAGCAGATCTACCAGTCTCTCCAAGTATTTTTGATCCAATTGGGAGAAACGCCCTTCATACGGAGCATCTAGATCCAAAACTCCCCATACATTTCCACCATGGATGATTGGCACAACGATCTCCGAACGGGAAGCGGGGTCACAGGCAATGTGACCGGGGAACTGGTGTACATCAGGCACCAACACTGTCGCCCGCTGCTGGGCTGCCGTACCGCATACCCCCTTGCCCCAGGGAATACGAACACAGGCAGGTTTACCTTGAAAGGGACCGAGGACCAGTTCATCACCTTTGTTGAGATAAAACCCCGCCCAGTTTAGGTCTGGCAGTGTTACGTAAACTAAAGCAGCAGTATTGGCAAGATTAGCTAACCAATCAGTCTCTCCTGACAGCAATGCTTCCGCTTCTACCAGCAGACTCTCATAGGCGGTTTGGGCCTCCGACCCCCTCCATTTTTCCTTATTGTACATATCAGCTTTTCACCCCTGTCTGCGGGCCCACGGGAAAATCCTCAAACGGGGTTTCCCTCGCTCCTTCTTCCTTTTGATCCTGCGGACTAGAATTTCGATGTTGCTGGCCACAACTTCAGCTAATCGAGCTTGTTCATTAGCGTTCTCTGTAGTGTGTTCAATATCCTCCAGAAGGCGCTGATTCATGTCCACCAACTGCTGCATGCTAGCCGAGATTTCCTGCAGCTGGGCATTGATCTGCAGCATGGCTGCCATGGCTTCTTCATAGCTAGTATTAGCATCAGAGGCCTCCTCTTCTTGGGCTGAGGCTACTTCTGTTACACCCTCCATCAAGTGCTTAATCTGCGTAAAGGAGACTAGAATCTCTCTCAAAACCTGGGCAACCCGATGGGCCATAGTCTTTACCTGTTCGGTGCCCACTACCGTTGATTCAATAAAAGAGCTGATCTCCTTAGATGCCCCTTGGATACTGTCGGTGACGGAACGGATCTCGTCAGCGGCTTTCTTGCTGTCATCGGCCAAGGACTTAATCTCCGTAGCAACAACCTGAAAGCCGCGGCCGGCATCTCCAGCCCTAGCCGCCTCTATACTAGCATTAAAGCTTAAGAGCTGGGTTTGTTTAGCGATTTCCGCAATTCTCGCTGTCATTTGATTTACTTGGCTCATGGCTTCCTGGAAAGCGGTGACCTTTTCACCTGCGGTCCTAGCACTTTCAGCGTTGGCTGTGGCAAGGTTCACTGTGTCAGCAACGGTAGTATTGCTCTCTTGAATATCCTTCTCCAGTCTCTCGATCATGCTGTATGTATCTTTCGCCGACTCAAGGGTCTTTTGGGAACTCTGGGCTAGACCGCTGATTACCACATTAACTCTCTCCAGGTTTTCTGAGGCAACTCGGGAACTCCGAGTGGAAACCTCATCGATGACCGCCTCAGCTTGGGTAACGGCAGCAGCTACCTCGTTGGCCCGGTCCTTCATGGCATTTGCTGTCTCCATGGATGTCACGGCCCGGGCAGCGGCGTTCTCCGAGGTGGCCGCGATAACCCTATACACCCTCTTTACTCCGCCGGTCATAAAGATTGCCAAGACGGCAATCACCAGAACCGCTGCTCCCCCTACTATGCCCAGCATTTGATAGGTCTTCTGCACAGAAGCATCGGCCTCGGCAACAACGTTATTTACTTCATTCCAGACCCTTGAATTCAAGTCTGTGATCAAGATTCCTACTGTGTACAGATAAGTGGGCAAAAGACCTAGGGCCCCTGCCCTCTCCTCCTCATCAACTATCTGGTCGATATTGGCCAGCTCCTCTTCAATCCAGGCATAGGATTCTTCGATTTCCCGAACAGTCGCTTGGTATTCTTCGTACTGTCCGGCCACTCGACACAGCTCTCTGACGCTAAAGCCGAAGCTGGAAAGGGCACGGGAGTGATCACCCAAAGTCCCCCATTCGTAGTAGGTGCTGAGTATGCTGGCCAGATCTGCCTTGGCTTTCTCAATTTCCGTTATAGTGGATGAAGCGGACTGCATAACCTCCAGGTATTTAGAGCTCAGCTCTTCAACCCCGGTGCGCAGATTGTTTACATTCACCAGCAGTAAGCCGGCAATGCCTACGGTGACGGCTAAGAAAACAACAATACTGACACGGACCAGCCACAGGATAGGCAATCCCCGTGCCATCTGCTGCTCTGTTTGTAGTGGCTTCTTTTGCTTCTTTCTTCCCAATCGAAATGGCAGTCTTGGCAAATGCATATGATTACTCCTTTCAACGGCCGCTAGCACAGAGGTATATTCTCCCAAAACGAGTTCTACAAAAAACAAGGGAAACCTCCAATTTATCGGGCCAAAAATGGACTCTAAAGCTCAGTATTTAGCAGGATAGCTCAAAGTTTCAGCGAATGTTACATTTATGTAACACAAGGCACCGGCAACAAGACGGGAAGGATGCGATGCAAATGGAGCGGAGCAGCAGTTTCGACTTAGTGGGCCATCGGGGTGCCATGGGCCATGCGCCGGAAAACACTTTGGCATCCTTTCAGAGGGCTATCGACATGGGTGCAACCATGATCGAACTGGACGTTCATCTAAGTAAGGATGAGGAAATAGTCGTCATCCACGATTGCGATCTCGTCCGCACCACTACCGGCCGCGGCTTGGTGGAGGATATGACTTTAGCCGAGATCCAATCCTTTGACGCAGGAGTGGTCATGGGTCCTGAGTTTGAAGGGGAAAAGGTGCCAACTATCCAGGAAGTAATGGAACTTGTGAACCACAGAGCAGCGCTGAATATAGAGATTAAAGCGGGCAGAAGCCTTTACCGGGGAATAGTTGATAAGCTCCTCGATGTGATCTATGCCTATGGGGCAAAAGATGAAGTTGTGATTTCTTCTTTCCACAGGGCATACCTTAGGGAGGTAAAGCAGAAGGCCGAGGAGCTGGAAGTGGCCCTCCTGTTCGAAAAACCGTCGCCGGACATCTTCGACGAAGCTGTTCGAGAAAAGTGGCAGGGTCTGCATCCTTGGTATAGGTTGATTGACAGAGGATTTATGGAAAGGGCATGGCGACACGGACTATCGGTCCGGGCATGGACTGTCAACAGAATATCGGAAATGGAGGAGCTGCTTCACGCAGGAGTTGATGGCATTATCACCAACTTCCCCGATGTGCTCCATTCGGTAGTTGCCAGTTTCAATGCTGAGCTCTAACCCCTGCCAACGTCGGCCTTGAGCAGGCGCTATCGCTGTCGGCTGCCGGCTTGAGTTTTCCGGAGTTTTCGTGTATACTTTTCTCCCAGCCATTTTGCCCTCCGCGAAGAAGCCAAGGCCGATCCGATATCTGCAATTTCATCAGTGCCAGTTACATACTCCAGACTTTAGAGAAAGGACTGATGCTGTATGGTGCGAGAGATCTATATGCTGCTCGGCGGTCTGATGGCTTGGGTGAGCCTGGTTTGGCTGAGGGTACTGGATTACCCTTCCAGCTATCAGGCCAAGGACACCCGATCCTGGCGGCTTCGCCGGCTAGCCGGGTGTTTGATGTCCTTTATCGGTATTGTTTTAGCACTATACGGGGCTTGGCGATAAGTTGTTTTGCCTATGATTGTCTTTGCATTTTCACAAGCGCAGCAGTATAATATACATGCAGTACCTACCTGGGGTTCGAAGGGGAGTAGCTCAATTGGTAGAGCACCGGTCTCCAAAACCGGGGGTTGCGGGTTCAATTCCTGTCTCCCCTGCCATACCACCACTATGTGGTAGGTACCTAGAATCTACTTAGGCTCAAGTTTACTGGGCAACCGCTGGCAGCCTGTGAGCTGCTAGAGGAAAGTCGGGACTGGCCTTGTCTACCACTCTGTAGGCAAGAAAGTTGGTGCACAGCGCAAGCTGTGGCAGGGTGACCTGACGGCGGCGAACCTATCCCTCGGGGATAGCAGTAGCTATAAAAGCTCCACAGAGACGAGCCGTTGTGGCAACACGACGGGTGAAACGAGGAAAGCCCCACCAGCCAGCAACGCAAATTATGGTAGCGGCACCCCTTACAGGGGCAGAGGCAATTTGTCTCTGAGATAGATGGTTGCCTTAAATGACAGAATCCCGCTTATAGGTAAACTTGAGCCCTGTACACCGATTCTCCAGCGAGAATCGGTGTATTTTTTTGTGTTTTGCTTCACTTACATTCTTTACAGTTATATAATATACCCATGGAATGGCAATACTAGGAGTGTATTGTGACGGAAAGGAAGGGAATTTGATTGAGATTAATTGTTGATCAAGACCTCTGCATCAGCTGCGGTCTATGTATTGACACATGTCCGGAAGTGTTTGACTGGAATGACGATGGCAAGGCAGATGTTATAGTGGATCCTATTCCCGAGGAATTTGAAGACGCTGCCAATGAAGCAAAGGATGGCTGTCCAACGGAAGCAATCCAGGAACCTTAGACTTCATAGAGCCCTAGACTTCTTGGGCTTCCTCCTAAAACAAAGCGGCCCGGGAGCACGTTTAAGTGTCCAGGTGCCGCTTTTGCCTTTTGTTCTCCTTGTCTACTTGAGCAGTCGGCCCTCCAGCCGGTTCCTCTAATGCTCAATCCAGTCGAGGGAGCGTTCCAGCGCCCTTTGCCAGCCACGGCAGAGATTCTCCCGCTTCTCGTCCTCGATAGTGGGGCTAAATGTACTTTCCTTTTCCCAAATCTCGGCTATAGTATCCAGTTCTGACCAGAGTCCGCATCCAAAACCGGCCAGGAAAGCTGCTCCCATCGCGGTGGTTTCGGTCACCCGGGGGCGTTCCACCACAAGATTCATTATATCAGCCTGAAACTGCATCAGGAAGTTGTTTACCGAAGCTCCGCCGTCGACTCGGAGAACCGGAATGGACATGCCTGCATCTTTCTGCATTGTTAGAAGCACATCCCGGGATTGGTAGGCTATGCTTTCCAAGGCCGCCCTCACCAAATGCTTCCGATTCACACCTCTAGTGAGGCCGACAATGACTCCCCTGGCGTATGGATCCCAATGGGGTGTACCCAATCCGACAAAGGCGGGCACCAAGTAGACTCCAGCAGTATCCGGGACCTCTGCAGCCAGAGCCTCGCTTTGCGCTGCCTCCTGGATTATTCCCAACTCATCTCGCAGCCACTGAATTACCGCCCCGGCTATGAACACACTGCCTTCCAAAGCATAAGTAACTTTGCCGGACTCCAATCCCCAAGCGATAGTTGTCAGTAAACCGTGCTTAGAAAGGATGGCTTCACTGCCTGTATTCATAAGGACAAAGCAGCCTGTACCGTAGGTATTCTTAACCATGCCCGGCTGGAAACAGCACTGTCCAAACAAAGCGGCCTGTTGATCTCCCGCTACGCCGTAGATGGGAATGCCGTCGGGTAAACACTTTAAACCGTCAGTAACTCCGAACAGCCCACAGGAGGGTAGAACCTCCGGCAGTACGCTGGGGGGAATATCCAAGATTTTCAGCAGTTCCTCATCCCACTCCAACTGGAAGATGTTGTATAAAAGGGTTCGGGAAGCATTGGTATAGTCGGTTACATGGCGCCTACCGCCGGGGAGGCACCATATTAACCAGCTAGCGATGGTGCCAAAGCAGACTTCCCCATTCTCGGCCTTCTCCCTCAAACCGGGACGGCTAGCCAACATCCACGCGATCTTAGTCCCTGAGAAATAGGGATCTAGCACCAGACCTGTTTTCTTGTGGAATAGATCGGCATATCCTTCTTCCTTCAACCGCTGACACATAGGAGCGGTGCGGCGGCACTGCCAGACAACCGCATTACCTTCTGGGCGATGGGTCCTGCGATTCCAGGCGACCGTGGTCTCCCTTTGATTAGTGATGCCGATGGCAGCGATTTCATTAGCCGCAACTGGCCCATACAAGGCTTGCTGAACCGCATCGAGAGTTGCCCTCCAGATCTCCTCCGGATCGTGTTCCACCCACCCCGGTTGAGGATAGTATTGGGTAAATTCCTGGTACCCTCGGCACACAGGGTGTCCCCGATGGTCGAAAATAATGGCCGTCGTCCCTGTGGTCCCTTGGTCAATGGCTAGAATGTATTTTCTCACCTTGCCCTACTCCCTTCCCTTGGAAAATAGCTGTGGGCCGCCATTATCATGGTACATTAATTGACCATCACCGGGCTTCACTCCTGCATGCCCTTTAGGAGCCGCTAAAGAAAGATATTCCTCCAACTCCCCTTTAGAGAACTAATTCCCATAAAAGGGATGAGGGGCACCCCTGGTGCCCCTCAGATACAACCCCGTAGGTCCTATTCATATATTGCAATCACGCAGTCTCGTACTTACTTGATGTGGGAATCAGCCTGGTAACATCAGCATCGAGAAACTCCTGGCCGAGGCGCTTAGCCGCTCTTACTCTATGATGTCCATCTACCACGAAGTACTTGTTGTCCAATTCATAGACCTCTATCGGGGGTAGAATCTCGCCTCTGGCCATGGCCTCTTCGATGGCTTTCGAACGCGAGTCTGGCCGGCGATGCAACCACTCGAAATTCTGGTCGAAGTCCTTGTAGCGATCGACGCTACCTACAATCTTATCGATTTCTATTGCAGTAACTCCGATATTCCGATGATTCAGCGTGCCGTACCTGGCCCGCTCTTGCTCTAAGGACTTGACACCCTTGCGCTTTCGGAAGAACAGCATCTGTGGTTCCCCCCCGCAATCATGTTATGCACTATCGGGTCAGGCAACGTCCAGTGCGGGTCATCGCTTGACCCACCCTGCAATTTAAGTATACGGATTTCTTCCGGAAAAGGCAAGGGAACTGCTGTTAAGCTTTGGTAAAGCTGGTTAATAGTATGTTAAGTGGATAAATCTCCGATTTACAGCCTGATTTCCACCACATCCCTGTCCATCTTCTTGATGCAGCGGCTGAGTTTAGCTTGAAGCAACTGATCACCACTGCACACCCGCCGCAGCTGCCGTAAAAGATCAATACCCCGCCGGAAAGCACTGACAATATCTCCTTCTGCCAAGCCGCCTGCTTCATCCATCAGCTCCACGAAGCTGCAGCCCTTGCTCCAGCGGTAAGCAAGTTCGTGGAGGCTGTTGTGAAATCGCACCCGCTGCTCATTGAGGACTTCCTTCTCCAAGCGCATGAGTTCTTGGGCAACTTCCTCGGCATGACTAAGGTCAATAAGCCGCCAGGGCCGGACAGCCTCATCCCGGCGAGGCTCATAATCGATACAAACTGCCAAGGCGTTAATAGCATCTTCTGATAGGTCCTGGAAAGTCCCATCAAAGAGTAGTTCTGTAACTAGCAGTTCCTGGACATAGATGCCTGCAGCAATGCGGCCTCGCCCAGTCAGCTCTCCATTCTCGATATATCCGAGGCTTTCGAGAAACTTCTGCTTAGCAACAAAGGAGCCGTAAAGGCGTTCCTTGGTCAAGACCTGCCGCATCGAACTCTTTAGTTCTTTTAGGCGCCTTTCGGCTTGCCTCAACTGGCGCTCTCGGTACCGACACTCCTTTCTCTCCTTTTTGCTGCAGTGATGGACTGCCGGAGAATCTGCCTTGCTGCCCAGTTCATGAAGCCGCCTCAGTATTTGCTTCCGGCGCTTTATCCTGCTTTTCCCCCGCAGCTGTACCAGCTCTTGGTTGAGCTTATCTATTTCCCGGCGGATTCTTCTTGCCTGTTCAGTACAGGTATCCCTCCGATAATGGGGACAGCGCTTCGCACTTAATTCGGCTATTTTGTCAGAAACCCGCAAGAATTCCTGCTGAAGGTTTTGGTACAGCCTCTCATTCTGGTAGACCAACAGGTTGCGCTGCAGCACTTCCCGGATTTGATCAGCTGTCTTGTAACGAGCAGTCAGGTTCAGGACCGAATTGTAGGTTAGATCGAACTGGCTCCACAAAGGTTCCACATTGTCTTCTCTTCGATCCCGCAAATCACCGGGCTGGTAAAAATTCAGATCCACCATGGTGAAGACGAAGCCCCGTTCGTCTATTCCCCGCCGACCCGCGCGTCCGGCCATCTGAAAGTATTCACCGACTGTCAGGGGACGAAATCCCCGCCCGTCGTATTTTGTGTAACTGTCAAAGCAGACAGTTCTGACGGGGAAATTGACACCAACAGCAAAGGTCTCAGTCGCGTAGAGGACTTTGATCAACCGACGTTCAAAAAGCTCCTCCACCAGTTCTTTACAGGCGGGCAGGAGCCCAGCATGGTGGTAGGCGATACCTTTTTCCAAAATCGCAGTCAATTGGGAGACACTGCCTAGACTCTGCAGCTCCCTTCCCCACAGGTGACGCTCGGCGGCCTCCCTCACCGCCGCTGCTTCCTCCGCTGTCAAGTAATTGTGGGTTCTCGCCAGCTCAACCGCGTGGACTTCACACCCCCGCCGGCTGAAAACAAAAAACAACAGGGGGAGGTATTCTTCTCCCAATATATCTACCAGCTCCACATGATTGGGCAGGGGGAAAGCCGTCTTCTCCCGCCAAGGTTCTTTGGTGCTGGCAGCAGTATCCCGCAGATACTGGTCCAGTGTATCAAGGGTGGTAATGCCCAAACCCTGGGCGTAGTAACCATGGGATAACGGCACCGGTCGATGGCGGTATTCCACTACCCGTACAGGTTCCGGGCGCAAAGTCAACATCCAATTCCGCAGCTCATTGCCGTTGGCGATGGTGGCACTCAGCCCCAAAAAGCGGATGTGTTTGGGCAGGAAGATCAAGCTTTCCTCCCAGACAAACCCCCGTTCCTCATCAGCGATATAATGGATTTCATCAAAGATTACGTAGGCTATATCATCTAGGGGACGGCTGTGATCGAAAAGGATATTGCGGAAAATTTCCGTTGTCATTACCAGGACCGGCGCGTTCTCGTTGCGAACAACATCGCCGGTAACCAGGCCCACGTTCTCTTCTCCGTATGTATCACGAAATTGCTTGAACTTCTGGTTACTCAACGCCTTAATGGGAGCAGTATAGATCACTCCCTTCCCGACATTCCTGGCCATCTCTACTACATAGTCGGCAATTAGAGTCTTCCCGGAGCCAGTAGGCGCCGCCACAAAAACTGACGCTCCCTCCAAGAGGTAGGCAATGGCCTCCCGCTGGAACCCGTCAAGAACATAGCCCCGAAATGTCTCTGGAACTGTCTTTGCCTGCATATGCTCCTTCAACTCTCCCAAACACCTTTCTGTTCCATCAACTAAACACCGCACTCCCGGCGCACCCATTCCCGGTAGGCAGCAACTAGTCCGCGGGTTATGGGAACTAGCTGCCCCACAGGTTTATTATGCATCAACTGGTCCATCCGGCAAACAAGGCCCGTGCCAGGCTAATTCCCTACTTTCCGCCCGATCTCCTGCAGATGGCAACAAGCAGCGAACGGCCCATTAACTACGGCCCACTGACTATGAAGGAATCCGCCATCAGTCGGACAAGTAATACATTAAAAACATTCGAGGGTTAAACCAATTGAAGGAGGCTGCGGGTTTATGTCAATACCCATTGGTTTACAGCTTTATTCTCTGAGGGAGGCTGCCGCCCAGGATTTTATCGGTGTACTCAAGGTTGTAGCTGATATGGGTTACGAAGGGGTAGAATTCGCGGGCTACGGCGGTCTTAAAGCTTCCCAGCTAAGGACAATCTTGGATGACTTGGGCTTAAAGGCAGTGGGTTCCCACGTGGGGTTCCAGCAGCTTGACCAAGAACTGAACCAGGTAATCGACTTTAACCTGGAACTTGGCAACCATTATATCATCTGCCCTGCTCCCCCAAGGGAGTTAATCGCCGACGGCACTGCCGATGACTGGCGGGCCCTTGCGGAGAAGCTGACTGAGATAGGGATGAAAGTCAAGGATCAGGGGCTGCAGCTTGGGTATCACAATCACTCATGGGAATTCAAAACCTTTGACGGCGAGTACGCCCTTGATATTCTCTTCGCCAATGTCAAGCCCGAGTTTGTCGTTGCCGAGATTGATTTAGGATGGACCTTCCACGCCGGCGTTGATCCAGTATCCTATATGCAAAAACACAAAGGCCGTTGCCCCTTAGTCCATGTAAAGGACTTCAAAAAGGACGGCCCGCAAACGGAAGTGGGCACTGGGGATGTAGATCTGGCCGGAATTGTAGCCAAAGCACCGGAGGTAGGGGTCCAGTGGTTTGTTATCGAAACTGAAGAGTACAATATGGATCCAAAGGACAGCGTACGGGTGGGGCTTGAGAACCTCAGGGCCGTTCTCCAGGGGTAGGACGATACATTCCCACCGGACGTGCTAAGGTGACAAAATGGTAGTGGGTGTTACTCGCATAGGTTTACACATTGCCGACTGCCGCTCCCTGAAAGAAAAGCGCAGCATCACAAAAAGCTTGATTACCAAGTTGAGAAACAAGTTTAATGCGGCTATTGCCGAAATCGATGATCAAGACCTTTGGCAGAAATGCACCATTGCCGCCGCAGTAATCGGAACTTCCACATCCCATGCTGACAGCCAGCTGCAGGCTATTATCGCCTGCATCAACAGGGAGGCCTCGGTCTTGATTACAACCATCGAAACAGAAATCCTATAGGACTCACTGCCCCCAGGGTGCACCTGGGGGCGACTATGTCCATGGTCTAAGGCGGCGAAGCTCTGGCTTCACGAAGACTTTATCTCCACAGCTGAAAAAACCCAGAGTCGGCCGAGGCGACAGTACGGTCTTTAGATTCAGTGATTGGGTTCAGAACGACAGCCCCAGAAGTTGAACCAACTGGGTAATTAGAAAACAGACAAGGCACGCTGTGCCGCTGGTTAGTAAAGCAGTGGTGACCGTCCACCTCCACCCACCGGTCTCATGTTTGATGGTAAGCAGTGTAGTTCCACATGGGAAATGGAGCACTGAAAACACCATAACATTGAGGGCAGTAAGCCAGGTCCACCCCCGAGCCAAGAGCAGCTCTCGCATCGCCCCCAAACTCTCCAGCTCCATCAAAGCTCCTTCCCCCAAATAACTCATAATCAAGGTGGGGATTACGATTTCGTTAGCAGGCAAACCCAAGATGAAGGCCAGCAGGATATATCCATCTAAACCCATCAGGCGGCCGGCAGGATCTAGATAACCAGCTAAACGCCGTACGATATTCATTCCGCCGATATTGATATTAGCCAGGATCCAAACCAATGCACCGGCAGGCGCAGCAACCTTCACGGCCCGCCACAGCACAAAGAGAGTGCGGTCAAGAACCGACCGAACTAGCACTTGAAGCACCTGGGGCCGCCGGTAAGGCGGGAGCTCCAATGCAAAGGATGAAGACACACCCTTTAGCATTGTGTTAGAGAGTATATAAGAGACAACGAAGGTCATACCTATGCCCAGAAGTACCATGCCCGCCACTGTCAAAGAGGCAACGGCAGCGCTGTGCTTAGCTCCTCCTACCCCTAAGAAGAGGACAGCCATGGAGATCAAGAGAGGGAAGCGGCCGTTACATGGAATGAAATTATTGGTCAAGATGGCAATCAGCCGTTCCCGGGGCGAGTCGATAATCCTAGCTGCCATGACCCCTGCTGCGTTGCAGCCGAAACCCATGGCCATGGTCAGTGCCTGTTTCCCATGGGCTCCGCATCGCTTAAAGATATTATCCAGGTTAAAGGCAACCCTTGGGAGATATCCCAAATCTTCCAGCAGACTAAAGAGGGGAAAGAAAATGGCCATTGGGGGAAGCATCACTGACACTACCCAGGCCAGGCACCTAAAGGTCCCGAGGACCACTAATCCATGAAGCCAGTCAGGAACTCCCCAACGCAAAAAAAGAGACGTCAGCTGCTCCTCCAACATAAAAAACAATGCTGCGAGGGCACTGGAGGGATAATTGGCCCCTGAGATGGTGAGCCATAGGATGCCCCCAAGGAGGAGGATCATCAACGGGAACCCTACAAGTCTAGAAGTAAGTAAGTCATCGACTATCTTGGTCCAATCCCGGCCCCTGGCGTCAACCTCGGTTGTCACTCTGGAGGCTATTGCTTCAGCCCTCTGGTAAATTGATGTCACTATCTCATCCTCAATCTCCGTCTCCGACCCTAGCCTTTTCCTCAGCTCCTGCCCTTGGCTTATGAGCTCATTGAGATCAAGTGCTGTACTCGCTCCCACAACCTAACCCTCCTGCCTGGCATCAGGTAGACTGTACTGGCCAATGGCGTCAAGTATCGAGTAATCACCTTCCAAGAGGCGCAAAGCTATCCATCTTCTGCTGATACCGTTGGTATGTATACGTTCCAGACTTGTTTCCAGCTGGTGAATAGCTTCTTCCAATTGCTTGCTGTAGGTCACCGGCTTAGGTCGGGGGAGAATCTCGCCAAGGGCAACGGAATGAATTCTGTCTTTCAGCTGTTCTATACCTCTCCCTGTGTGGGCAGTGGTAGGTACTACCGGAACACCCAACTCATGGGCTAACCGGTTCACATCTAGCTTCAGTCCTTTCCTTTCCGCCTCATCCATCAGATTAAGGCAAACCACAACCTTGGGGGTAATCTCCAGTATCTGCAGCACCAAGTTTAGGTTTCGTTCAAGGCATGTGGCATCGGTAACAACCACCGTTACATCTGGCTGCCCGAAACAGATAAAGTCCCTAGCCACCTCTTCCTCTAGAGAACTAGCAGAAAGTGAATAGGTCCCCGGCAGATCGACGACTACGATGGTCTTTCCCCGATGCCGATAATACCCCCGGGCCTGGGCTACAGTCTTACCCGGCCAATTGCCGGTATGCTGGTTCAAACCCGTCAAAGCATTGAAGACAGTACTCTTACCTGTGTTGGGATTTCCAGCTAAAGCTGCGACATAATCTCCCTCTGTTCCCCTGAGTCCCACTGGATAATAATAGTATTTCATTTCTTCTCCTCCCACACCCACACTTATAGAGGTTTGACGAGCACAGCGCTACTGTCTTCTTCCCTCAGAGCAATAACCGCACCCCTGACTTGATAAGCAGTAGGATCACCCATGGGGCTCCGGCGCAGAACCTCTACTGCAGTGTCAGGCACGAATCCCAGGTCCAGCAGCCGCCTTCTGGTATTTCCCGACGCCCGGATTTCCTCAATAATCCCCCTAGTGCCGACCGGTAAGTCAGCTAATGAGCGCTTAGCTGTCATTAACCTGACACCTCACCCTGGAAGCCTTTGGTTTAGCTGCTTCGGTTAAAAGGGTATAATACCGCCAGCAAATGGCTTCCCACCGGCATAATTTCTTGCTACTACACTATGAGGACCCTTGTTGGATGGTTCCAGATTCCCCGACTTGGTCAAGGCAGGAAGCAGGACCGGCAGCACGCCATCCAGAAGGTATAGAGTCTTAGCATCGATAAGGAGGTATCGCCCCACGGTCGACACTAAGCGAAAACTACTGGTTTTTGATGTGGACGGCACCCTGCTTACCAGTTCCCACACTATCCTGCCTTCTACCAAGCGCGCCCTTGCTAAGGTTGCTGAAGACGGCCACCACATTGTCTTGGCTACAGCAAGACCCCCAAGAAGCGTCGTTGACATCGCCAATCGTTTGGGAATCGACAGTACCATCGCTATTGCCCTCAATGGAGCCATCATTGTCACAGGCAACAAGATCCTCTGGGAGATGCCTATGAACCGCGAGGCATCTAACACTGTCATTGAAGAGGCTCGCCGGCGCAGTCTCCACGCTAATCTTATGGCTGGCTGGGAGTGGTTTGTCGAGGCTTCCAGCAAGTGGTCTGAGCAGGAAGCGGCAATTGTAAATTTCGAGCCCAGGATGGTAGAAGACCTCTTGGGTGATTCAATGCCTGATGCCCACAAAGTACTGATCATGGGAGAAGCGGAGGAAATTGCCGCCTATCGCCAGTGGATCGATTCCCGGGATCTGCCATTATACGTGAGCTTTTCCAAGCCCACCTACTGTGAAATTGTCAGTCAGGGGGTTTCCAAAGGCAGGGCAGTCAAACAGGTGGCCCAACTGCTGCAGGTATCTCTAGAGGACTTGATTGCCTTTGGCGATGGCGAGAATGACAGCGAGATCGTCGCCATGGCCGGGGTAGGTGTGGCCATGGGCAATGCTATGCCTCAGGTAATGGAGGTCGCTGATCTGGTGACCAAGAGCAACGACGAGGACGGCATTTACCACGCACTGCGGAAGATCGGTTTAGTGGAGTATTAGGAGAAAGAACCCAAGTGCTGATTCTAGACATGGGCAAGGGGCCCGGGTGATCCCAGGCCCCGTAGAAAACTACCAATTAGACTGTAAACCCAGGCTGCCACGCCGCCCAAGGTAGACCATCATCGATCCCCAATTATCCCTGGGACATCAGCCGTTCCAGCTCCTCCACCAGGGACTCTATCTTGGAGCCTTTAGCCTCCGACTCCAGGATGCTCTCAGGGGACAATGCCCGTCCCCAGTATGCCCGATTGGCATCGTGATCAGTCTCAATAATGGCTCCTTCCAGGGAAAACCCGGCAAAGAGCCCTTTGCTCATGGAATAACTGTAGATGGCTGATTTCAGCTGGACATCGGTGCTGGCTCCGGCCTGACGACCCAGAGGACCAGCCGCTATGCCAATATCTCCTCCCAGAGTAAATTCCTGTGAACCTCTGAAACGCTCCATACCTTCGTCATTGTTGATGACCAGTACCAGAGCCGTCGACTGGACACCAAACTGCAGGCCGTACGAAACCCCTTTCATTGTGACAAAGCTGGGACCGTACCACCTGCCTGTAGCCTGATCCCGCTGCAGCACCAACCCTTCTCCGTACTTACCCCCTAAGAAGATTCCGGCTTTGACCACCGATGGAAAGATGGCAACACCTCGAGCCTCCCTTAGGAGACTGACCATCGCGCTTGCATCAGGCTCAACCGCCATTTCTTGCAAGGCCGCTATACTCTGACTAATGATAGTTTCCGGTGATGCTGCACTAACTGTCGATCCCACGAGCAAACTGACAATCAGTACAATTAAGGCAAAGCTGCTAACTTTCCTGTTCATCCCGCTGCCCCCTTTATTCCTCAAATAACACCCTTTGGCCTAACACTTGACCTCAATACTGCCTTACTCCAACAATCATTGCTACCGATATGTGGCCCGCAGATGGTTTACCTTTAAGGAGTCGGCCAACTCCTTAAAGGAATCGGCTTGCTTTAGAGTAAAGAACAGCGTTCTCGGCCTACCATGAAGTAGGATGAAGCAGTTGTCGTCAAACTCACCCCAAATCCCCCCGGTCTCCAAGGTTACAAAAAATGCGGGCATGTCGCTGGAGACTTCCACTTGGTAAACGCCGTCAAGCTCTCTAGGGTTCACCTTTATGTTGGCTTGAGGCAAATGACATCTCTTATATTCTGTGAAAAAGTGGTCATTATAGTGCTGGACTCCATCTCCTGACAGCTTCAAGAAAGCAAATACCTCATCGAGCCGGGGAACCAGCTCTTCAAGGGGACGCTTTGCCAAGAGTACTGCTCCTCCTGCAGGGACTACCCCGGTATACTCCTCTTCTTTTCGGAGCTTACCGGCAAAATCCCATATCTCCATGGCATCTTCGACGGTCTGCGCCTGCTGCTTGTCATTGACTACCCAAATCACTAGTTCATTTTCCTTGTTCTGGAAGGCTGTTACAATCATGGGCGCATAGAACCGCCTGGCCACGTAGTGGAGCAGCTTCCAGCGACCGCTGTACTCCAATGATGACCAGGAACAGACGGGCCAGACGTCATTGAGCTGCCAGTACAAAGTCCCCATGCAGATGGGCTGCAGGTGCCGCCAATACTCCACTCCCATCTTGATGGCTAATGCCTGCTGCACCTGACTTAGGAAAATGAAATTCTCAAAGCCCTCCGGCACCCGGAAGTATCTGGTCATCATCTCCACAATCTTGGAGTTGCCGGCAGGGTGCCGCTGATGATGCTCCATGAAAGGAGCAGTGGGATTGAAATGACTCTCAGGTGCAAAGGAGGCAATGGTATCTAGAGAGGGAAATGACTGATAGCCAAACTCAGAACAGAACCGGGGGATTACATCAAAATAGGCATCGAAGGAGGCATTCTCATGCCATACCGTCCAATAATGCATATCACCCCGGGAATCCTCATGCCAGTTATCGGAATAATCGCCTCTACCGCCGCAAGGCGAGCTGGGCCAGTACAATCGGGTAGGGTCAGCTTCATCAACGGCCTTACCGATAGTCCCTTCATAAAGCCGGTCATAATCCACTAGATATCGGTCCCGATTGCGGCGGGACACCTCAAACCAGTTCAAGGCTCCTAAGCACTCATTGTTACCGCACCATAAAGCAATACAGGCATGATCCCGCAGGCGCTTTACCTGGTGGATAACCTCTTCCCGAACATTAGCTAGAAACTCCTTGGTTGCTGGGTACAGGGCACAGGAGAACATAAAATCCTGCCAGATCATCAGACCCTTCTCGTCACATAGGTCATAGAAGTCATCGGACTCATATTGCCCGCCACCCCAAACCCGGATCATGTTCATATGGGCAGCGGCAGCACTGGTGAGAAGATCATCTAACCGCTCCCGGGTCTGCCGCTGGGGCAAAGCATCTGCAGGTATCCAGTTGGCTCCCTTGCAGAAAATATCAACCCCGTTAACTCTAATCTTGAAGGATAGGCCGATGTCATCCTCTTCTGTAATGGTCTCCAGCTTCCGCAGTCCCAGCCTTTTCTTCACCACATCACCGGCGATGGCAACTGTCAGATCATAAAGGTACTGCTCGCCGTGGCCGTTAGGCCACCAAAGCCGGGGATTAACCACCACAATCTCAGTAGAGACGATGTTAAGTCCCGGCTCCAACACTACGGGCTTCCGCTGTTGGATGTCCCCGAGGGTGACCAAGAACTCAGTCTCACCTCCATTGGGTGACATGACTTCCGCTGTGACCTCCACCTTACAGGCACCATCGATATGGGTCTGAGTTGTATACACATACTCGACCCGTCCCAACGATGTGGAGCCTATGTAGATATCTCCGTAGATGCCGGACACCATCAAGCAGGGTCCCCAATCCCAGCCCCCGTGGCAAGCCACCTTCCGAACTAAGTTTACATGGGGCGATTGGATGGGATACTGACTGTGGGGAACTTCATAGGGCAGCTCTTTGCTCCGTGCGGCAGCGGTCTTTACTGGAGAATGAAAAACGATTTTAATCTCGTTTTCCCCCAGCCGGCAGTACTCCTTGATTTCGAACCGATACCGCCGGAACATGTTATCCGTCGATGCTACATGCTGATCGTTAATATAAATATCTGTTATGGTGTCCAGTCCTTCGCAGTGAAGAAAAACAGAGCTTTCCTGCAACATGTCCTGATCCATGCGGAATTTCCGGGAATACACCCAATCGGCTTCCCCTACCCACTGTACCGCTAGTTCATTATCTCCCCAATAGGGGTCTGGAATCTTGCCCGCCTGCAAAAGAGCGCTGTGATTATCTCCCGGTACTTGAGCCGGTATACTCTCATGAGACCCCAGCTGACTTAACTGCCAGACTCCGCTTAAATCTAAACGCCGCATAGCTCGCCTCTCCCCCATGAGGTGTATTCGTCATGCTATCTCAGCAAATCACTCATCGGCACCAGGGCTGTCATGTTTTCATTTCCGCCTCGAAAGGCGCGTTCCTCCCAAAAGTGGGATAACCTTCTGGACAACTTTTTAGAGGTGAAAATAGACTCTCCCCTAAGTGCTAGGCGATAAAGCAAAAAAACGCACCTAATGCAGCATATGAGCATCAGCCCAGTTCCGCCGGTTGACTCTTGCGTTCTAAACTCTGTTGAGGGAAAAACCGAGTCACCAGCGCAGCCGCTATGATGCCAAGCAGCACTCGGCTGCCGAGAAGCCAAGGCAGGCTTGCGCCGAGGGCTACCAGAAGGAGAGTATCCTCAAATACAGAGTGGCACAGGCTGAGAAAAACGGCGACGACGTAGCGATCTTTTTTGGAAAGATACCCTTCTCTAGCGGCATTGATGATGACCCCCGACCCGTAAGAAAGACCAATGACCAATCCCACCACCAGCGGCAGGAGAGATTCCTTGGATATTTGCAGCAGGGCTGCCAATGATTGAAGCCTATCAGTAACATGACGCAGGACTCCGCTGTCTTTGGCCAGCTCAATAACAACCATCAAAGGCATTACGATGAGAGCAATATCTTTTAGCCCTATGAAACCGGCCTTGAACCCATCTATGATTGCGTTTGTCAAAGAGAATTCCACTTAATTCACCCCTCGGCCTGTTTCCCCAAAACTTCCAGGGGGTTGTCACAATGCCCAATTCACCCCAAGACCTGCCAACACCGAAATACCGATCCTCAGGAACGCCATAGGTAAAGGTTTAACTCCTGTTTTACTGGTTACTGCACTTTCCATAAAGAGGCTGTGGCACAAACCGATCATGACAGAAATCACAGTAATCTGTTTTGCCGTCAAATCCAAAGCGAGAATAACTGCGATGGCGCTGTAGAGGTTCAAAAAATACCCTACTACTACGGCTAGTGCCGCTTCCCCCGGCAGTCCCAAGAGAGACATCAAAGGTTCTAGCCAGTCTGCCAGCAAAGCCAACCAACCGGTTTCCTTGAGCAAGGCAATTACCAAGGTCACTGGGATGACTACTTTCGCCAATTCCCAGATGGTCTCGATGCCGTTTCTAAGACCATTGATCCATGTTTCCTTGGTGATCATTGGCTCAACTCCATTCTTCGCTACTTATGGTGATCTGTGCTTATTCTACAACACAAGCTCAAGGTAGTCTAGGCAAACAAGGAGGACCAAACAGCCCGACGGGCACTATTTAACTTGATCTCAGGGCCAGGAGTTCCAGGGATTGTTTAGCCAGGAGGTGGTCATACTAATCTGTGTAGTGGAAAGTGAAGGGAGGTTGTGCAAGAGTGCAGTTACAGACAGGTACCGGTACCCAAGCCGGGGTCATGCAGCAGCCACCGGAAATCGTAACCACCAAAGATCTGAGCTATATCCAGGATGCACTGTCCTGGGAGCTTCTGGCGGCTAAGAAATTCGCGATGTATGCCCAAATGGCTCAGGAACAGGGAGTTAAAGACATCTGTGAACGGCTGAGCAGGATGCACCAGAATCACTATCAGAAGCTGCTCAGCCACCTGGACCCGGCTAAGGCCATAACCAGTCAGCCAATATCTCAGTAACACAGGGAGGTGAAGATCATGCCGCCGAACAGCAAGGTAATTCAGAATCCCCAGTCGGGGGCTGTACCTAGAGTCAAAGGCCCCCAGATGAATGACCGCGATATACTTAATGATGTATTGGCCACTGAGAAGTACTTGACAGACAACTACAACGTGTTTGCCCGGGAGGCCAGTTATACTGCTCTGCACAGTGATGTAGAAAGCATCCTCTGTGATACCCACAAAGC
>JAAZHE010000043.1 GCA_012510855.1 Bacillota bacterium
ACACCCAGCATCAAGCAGCAGGTCCGTAATCTCTCCGGCGGCAATCAGCAGAAGGTTTTGCTCTCCATGTGGATGGGAATCAAACCCCGAGTGCTCATTGTCGATGAACCGACAAGGGGTGTCGATGTGGGAGCAAAGAGCGAGATCTATCGCTTGTTGAGGCAACTGGCTGCGACAGGGGTCGGTATTATCATGATTTCATCTGACTTACCGGAGGTACTAGGGTTAAGCGATCGGATCTTGGTCATGAGGGAAGGAAGAATAGTAGGCGAGTTTAGCGCCGAGGAGGCCACTGAAGAGAAAGTTGTCGCCTGTGCGACCGGTGTAGCCATGGCTTGCTAATCCTTAGCCATTCTATATTCTGCTCTTGTTCGTCTAATGCTGCAGAAAGGGAAGTGTGAGTATGAGGACAGCGACTGTTAATGGTGATACGGCAAAAAGCCGGGGACTGGCAAGGATCACTGATTTTCGCGAGTTCATGATCCTAATGGTCATCATCGCCGCCAGCATATTCATGAGTATTGCATCGCCGTATTTCCTAACCAGAATGAATATCCTGGCGAACCTCTTGAGTGTTTCTATTGAGTCCATTGTTGCCGTAGGCATGACTGTGCTCATGGTATCCGGCGGTTTCGACATGTCGGTGGGTTCCACCGTGGCACTGTGCGGCGCCGTGGGAGCCATGGCCATGAAGGCAGGAGTACCGGTCTTTTCGGCGATGCTGATCGCTTTGGCAGTGGGAATCCTGGTGGGACTTATTAACGGATTTTTCATCGCCAAAGTGGGCATTAACCCCTTTATTACCACCCTTGGTATGATGAGTGTCTTGAGGGGTATCTTATTGGTGATCACCCAGGGGCGGAACATCAGCGGCCTGCCAGCCTCATTTAGAATCATCGGGCAGGGCAATTTCCTGGGTATACAGTATCCTATCATTTATGCCTTGATATTTCTCATCGTGGGAGACATCCTCTTAAGAAAATCCAGATTCTTCCGCCAGAACTACTATATCGGTGGCAACCGCCAGGCAGCTCGATTGTCTGGTATCAATGTCGACGGAATTACCGTTTTCAACTATGTCCTTACTGGTTTCTTGGCAGCCTTGGCTGGTCTAATCATGACCGCCCGACTGGGAGCTGCTTCGGTAACAGCCGGTACCGGACTAGAGCTCAAGGTAATTTCGGCAGTGATTATCGGTGGGGCCAGTCTAAGCGGTGGAGAAGGTACGGTAATTGGTTCCTTCTTAGGTGCCCTGCTCATGGCACTAATCACCAATGCCCTTACCCTGCTGGGAGTTGACGTGTACTGGAACGAGTTCGTCATCGGAGCCACTCTATTGCTGGCTGTGGCCGTCGACGTCATTGGCGGAAAGAGGCGTAAGAAGGCTTAGGCTAGTTGGAGCTAATTAAGAAAACGTAAGGGGGCTGGAGCTATGACTTCACGGGAACGGGTACACCTAGCCTTGAATCATAAACAACCTGACCGGGTACCACTGGATCTTGGTGCTACCAGCGTGACAGGTATGCACGTGACCAGTGTGTATAAACTGCGGCAGGCCCTAGGCCTAGATGAACCGGGGACCCCAGTAAAGGTGGTTGAGCCCTACCAGATGCTGGGGGAAATCAAGCCTGATTTGATGGAGGCATTGGGGGTTGACGTTGTATCAGTCGGTATGCCCAAGAATATGTTTGGCTTTGAGAACAAGGACTGGAAGCCCTGGACCTTCTGGGACGGCACTCCTGTCCTTGTGCCCGGCGATTTCAATACAGACCCTGAGCCAAATGGGGACCTTCTAATGTATCCTGAGGGCGACAAATCGGCGCCGCCCAGCGGCAGAATGCCCAAAGGCGGGTTCTATTTTGATGCCATCGTGCGGCAGGAACCCATCGACGATGATAAGCTTAATCCCGAGGATAATGTTGAGGAGTTCAAGCCCATTTCCGATTGGGAACTGGAGCATATCAAGAAGGAAGTAGACCGGCTGTACAATGAGACAGATAAGGCCATCGTCGGCAGCTTCGGCGGGACCAGCTTTGGCGATATCGCCTTTGTGCCGGCTCCCCAGCTCAAGTATCCCAAGGGTATTCGGGACATTGAGGAATGGTATATGAGCACTGTGACCCGCAAGGAGTACGTGCGGGAGGTCTTTGAGCGGCAGTGCGAGATTGCCCTCAACAACCTAGCCAAGATTCACCAGGTTGTAGGGGATAAAATCAGCGTTGTGTTCATTACAGGTACTGACTTTGGTATGCAGACAGGTCCCTTTATCTCGCCTGCTGCTTACCGGGATCTGTACCAGCCTTTCCACCGGCGGATCAATGATTGGATCCATGAAAACACCAATTGGAAGACCTTCATTCATTCGTGCGGTTCAGTAGTGGAGTTCATCCCAGATTTCATCGATGCAGGGTTTGACATCCTCAATCCGGTTCAGTGCTCTGCTGTGGGGATGGATCCCGAGACCCTCAAAGAACGTTTCGGAGACAAGATCACCTTCTGGGGCGGCGGAGTCGACACCCAGAAGACCCTGCCCTTCGGTACACCCGAAGACGTGCGCAAAGAAGTGGCCGAACGGATCCGTGTCTTCGGCAAGGGCGGCGGGTTTGTGTTCAACAGCATCCACAATATTCAAGCCCGGACACCGGTGGAGAACCTGGTGGCTTTCTACGAGGCCTTTAAAGAGCACGCCTGGTATTGAGGGCGAAGAAGAGTAAAACAGACAAGAAGTACCAAGAGAGGACGGGAAGCTAAATCAGCTTTCTCCGTCCTCTTTTCTTGATCGAAAGTGAAGAATGAGGTATTATCTCAACGTCAAGTGATGGTTGTGGGAATGGGAGGTTTCCTTCGGGTAAGAGGAATTCTAGTTAATAGTAAAGAACTAACAGTGTCGGGCTAGGCTTTATGGAAACTGGAGGTATTGTATATGAAGACATTGCCTGGATATATTGGTCCTGCTGCCTTTGGTTTGAAAATGGGGATTTTCGTGCCGGGCAGCGACCTGGTTGGAGAAATAGCTTCCCGATCCGAGGAACTGAATCGGGATGGGCTCTTGGATGATGGCGATGTCATATGTATAACTGAATCAGTAGTCGCCAGGGTACAGAATAACATCGTCACCATTGATCGAATTGCCGCAGAAGTCAAGGAGAAGCTAAAGCTAAAGGATACTTCCACATTGGGTGTGGTCTATCCTATCGCCAGCCGCAACCGGTTTAGCGTTATTCTCCAGGCTTTGGCCAAGGCTGTGCCCAAAGGTAAAGTGGTGGTTCAGTTTTCCTATCCCAATGATGAGGTGGGCAATCAGGTTGTTGATCCTGCATACGCAGCAACCCACGGAGGGCCCGATGCTGTGTTGTATCATAGGGATATTCCCGCCGAGATGCTGGTGCATCCTATAACCGGCATCGACTATGGAGAGTATTACGGGAACGTCATCGCCCGGGAAGGTGCACAGGCTGTGATTCTTTATGCCAATGACCCAAGCGCGGTCATGGTGTAGCAGCCGGAGGGAGTTATAGCCGCTGACATCCGTACCAGAAGGCAGACCCAGAAGCAGATTCAGCAGGTGCTGGACAACTGCATCACCCTTCAGGACCTTTGCTCCAGTGGTGAAATAGCCAGCGAATGGGGGCTTTTGGGCAGCAACATGTCCAGTGACGGCAAATTGAAGCTTGCCCCCCGGGGCTGCCAGGAGATCACCCAGTCTGTTCAGGAGGAGATTCTGCGGCGAACCGGCCGCAGGGTAGAGGTTCTCATTTACGGCGATGGCGCCTACAAGGATCCTGGTACTGGTATTTGGGAACTAGCCGATCCAGTGACTACCTTTGGCTGCACCCCTGGGCTGTGCAACCTAATGCGGTGCGGGGTGAAATACAAGATGCTGGTGGACCAGCTCTATGCCCAGGGCAAATCCTTTGCCGAGATCGAGCAGGCCATCGCCGAGGCAAAGGCCAATGATCTTGGCCCAGGCAGCATGGAAGCAGAAGGCACAACCCCCCGACGGTTGACGGATATTCTGGCTACTTTGGCTGACTTGGTGAGCGGTTCCGCCGATGCCGGCACGCCAGTAGTTCTGATTAAGGGTATCTATCAGGGCTAATAACGAAGCAGGGAAGCGGAACTGCACCGCTTCCCTTTTCCTTTGCAGGCCAGCATAACCCGCAGAGTTTTCCTCTGAAAGGTTTCTACTATGCATATCAACCTTGCCTTGACTACTGGAGAAGCGACTGGGCTTATCCGGCAGGAAAAGCCGTGCTTTTATCAAGATATATAGTATAAGAAGCATACGGAAGGTGGAGCTATGTATATTGCCGGAATTGATGTGGGCGGCACCAATACTGATGCTGCCTTGATCAAGGACAATGAAGTAGTGGCCACCGGTAAAGTGCCCACCGACCACGCCAATTTGGTGGAAAGCACTGCGGCAGCTCTAGAGTCTATTCTCGGCAGCTACCGGGATACGGAGCCCTTGGAGCTGCACCTGAGTACCACTCTGTCGACCAATACCATCATTGAGGGGCGGGGAGATCCCACCTTTGTGCTGGCGGTTCCGGGGCCGGGCATGCGGATAGAGGATCTCCATTTGGGGTTTTCCGTTCACAAGCTTTCCGGTTCAGTGGACCACCGGGGGCGGGAGGTAGCAGCCCTTAATCCCGGAGAAATAACGGCTGCTCTAACCTCAGCCAGGGACGCCGGGATTGAGGTCATGGCGGCAGTCGGGAAATTCTCCCACCGCAACCCCTCCCAAGAGCTTCTAATTGAGAGTATTGCTAGGGATGGGAATTACGGCTTTAGGCATATAACCCTGGGCCATCGGCTTTCTGGTCGACCCAATTTCCCCCGGCGGCTGGCAACCAGCTATCTAAACGCCAGTGTATCAGGTCAGCAGGCTAGGTTTGTTGAGATGGTTAAGCAGCTTATGCTGGAGGGGAGAAACATCGGCCGCGTTTACCTCCTCAAGGCCGACGGGGGGACAATGACCCTGGGGGATTCCCTGGCTCGCCCAGTGGAAACCATCCTAAGCGGTCCTGCTGCCAGCTTGATGGGTGCCCGGGCCCTGACTAGCCATCGGCAGGGCAATGCTGTAATCGTGGATATAGGCGGCACTACCACAGATATTGCCGTGCAGGTGGCCGGTGAACCAGTATTTCAGCCCCAAGGGGCAGAGATCGCGGGTCACAAGACCCTGGTACCTGCTTTGTTCGCCCGCTCTATCGGCTTAGGTGGCGATTCAGAGATCAGGATAATCAGTCAGGTGGAGAGCGGAGAAGGCGGTCCTAACCTGCTGATTGGGCCGAGACGGGCCGGTACTCCGGCAGCGTTAGGAGGCAGTAGGGCGACTCCTACCGATGCCGCGGTTGTTCTGGGGTTGACCTCCATAGGCGATGCCAGGCGGGCCTGGAAAGTGATGGCTGGGCTGGCAAGTGCCCTCGGAATGGGAATCGAAGAGACTGCCCGGAAGGTAATTGACCGATTCACTCGGCAGCTGGTAGATGCCGTTGAGGAAATCTATGCTTACCTGGAATCCCGGCCTGTCTATACAGTCTCGGAGCTTCTGGCACCGCCGGACATCCGTCCCCGGACATTAATCGGTTTAGGCGGACCGGCTCATGTGTTTATCCCTCTGGCAGCCAAGGCTATGGGTATAGATTGGGAGGTATTGCCCCACCATGAAGAAGCCAATGCCATCGGTGCGGCGGCCAGTCGACCAACAGCTGCCATTACTTACCACGCTGACACTGCCTTAGGTGTAGTCACTGTGCCGGAAATGGATTACATGGGTAAGATCCACAGGCCCATGTTCTTTGACCTCAAGAAAGCACGGGAAGAAGCACGGCGGTGGGCGGCTGAGAAAGCCGCGGAACTAGGTATTACAGGTCCAGAGGACATTGCTGTTCTTGGAGAAGAGAGTTTTAACATGGTACGGGGTTTTTACACAGTTGGGTGGATTTTTACCATCAGGGCCCAGGTTCGACCCAGGGTACGGCGAATCGCCGCCGCGGGGGAAGGGGGGCGAAACTGATGAAGGCAAGTAGTACCAAAGTGGGACTTATATTCTTCCCCGCCTTTGATTGGGCCATCACACCGGACCATCCCGAGAGGGAAGAGCGGCTCTTGTACACCCGGGACCAGATTGTCGAAGAGGGACTTCTGGACGTGCCAGGAATAGAGGAATTCCGGCCGGGGATTGCCACTGATTTAGAAATCAATCGGGTCCATATCTGTGTCCCCTCGGTGGACAGCGTGATCACCGAATCCCACAGAATTGCCGCCGGCGGGACAATAACTGCCGCTGACCTAGTTCTTACTGGTAGAGTTGACCGGTCCTTTGCTCTGCTGAGGCCCCCCGGTCACCATGCCAACCGCATTGTCCACGGGTCCCGAGGCTTTTGCACCATCAACAATGAGGCCATTATGGTGGAGCACATCCGCCGCACCTACGGATCTCACCTGCGCATCGCCATTGTAGATACCGATGCCCACCACGGCGATGGCACCCAGGATATTTTCTACAATGATCCGGGGATCCTGCATATTTCCCTGCACCAAGATGGGCGCACTCTGTATCCCGGTACTGGTTTTATCAATGAGCGGGGCGGTCCTGCCGCCTACGGCCAGACAGTCAATGTGCCGCTGCCCCCGGGCACCGGGGATGAAGGCGTCTTGTATGTAATCAAGAATTTGGTGCTGCCTATCCTAGAGGATTTTGAACCTGATCTGGTGATTAATGCCGCAGGTCAAGATAACCACTACACGGATCCCCTTACTAACATGCGGGTGACCGCCCAGGGTTATGCTCGGCTGACGGAACTCTTGTCTCCCGATATTGTCGTCTTGGAGGGCGGTTATTCCATCGAGGGAGCCCTGCCCTATGTAAATGCGGGACTGCTCCTGGCCCTTGCTGGAATGGACTACAGCGCTGCTAGGGAGCCCGATTGGTTAGAGGAGAAGGTAAAGCAGCCACTCCATATTTCCGAGACCATCGAGAAGCTGGTGGCTCAGGTTTGGGAGCTGTGGCGAACCCGAAAAGACGTGAACCTCGAGAAGATTTTCGGGCGGGGCCCTTTTTTTCAGCGGCATCGCCGGGTCTACTATGACACCGACAACATCACCGAAGAGCAAGTGGAAAAGATTAAGCTGTGCTCTGCCTGCAGCGGTTGGCGGGTGATCCAATCCGGTGCCGTCCGGGGATATGGGGGCTCCTTGGGGCGCGCTACAGTGATTGCAGCGGTACTGCTGCCCTGGCATGTTTGTCCCGACTGCCGGCGAGAGGCAGAGGCCGAATTCCAAGGGGCGCAGAAAATCGGGCGATTCCGGTATGTATATCTACAGGATGTGGAACGAGATATATATAAGTGTGTGTAGAAGCTCTTGCCGGACTATGAAGAGGCAAACAACTACAAACAGGGGAGTGGGTCGCTTTATGGCATATGATTTTGATGTCTTGATCGAACGCCGGGGAACCAACTGCTATAAATGGGATAGCCTAGAAGAAAAATACGGAGAAAAGGACCTGCTTCCCTTTTGGGTAGCAGATATGGATTTTGCGGCGGCAGAACCGATTCAAAGGGCTCTCTTGGAGCGGGTTCAGCACCCTGTCTACGGCTACAGTATTGTACCGGAATCTGTGTATGAGGCTATTGTCAGCTGGCTGGAGAGGCGCCACGGCTGGTCGATAAAAAGAGAATGGATCAGCTTTACAGCTGGAGTAGTCAATGCCCTGAACTTGATCATTCAAACATTCACTCTGCCCGGTGAGAAGGTCATTGTTCAACCGCCGGTGTATGCTCCCTTTTTCAACTCTGTTAGGAATAACGGTCGGCAGGTAGTCTTTAATCCCCTGATAGAGACAGATAGGGGATACGTTATGGACCTTGATGACCTTGAGGAGAAGATAGACTCCCGGACCCGGATGCTGATTCTCTGCCATCCCCACAACCCTGTTGGCAGGGTTTGGCGGAGAGATGAGCTGGAGAGGTTGGCAGAAATGTATTTGGGCCGCGGGATTCTGATGGTCTCCGATGAAATCCACGGGGATTTCATCTATTCCGGGCACCAGCATACACCCTTAGCCTCCCTTTCCCCGGAGGTGGAGCAGAACACGATTACCTGCATGGCTCCCAGCAAGACCTTTAACCTGGCTGGTTTAGTTACTTCCTTTGTGGTTATTCCCAATAAATCGCTGTGGGACCGACTCAATAATACCTTGACCAATGTGGGAATCGGTCCATCGCCTTTAGGCCTAACAGCCCTAGAGGCAGCTTATCGCGATGGAGAAGAGTGGCTTGATGAGCTGCTCATCTACCTTGAGGGGAACAGGGATTTCCTCAAGAACTTCATCCAAGAGCAGGCGCCGGCGCTAAAGATGGCTGAACTTGAAGGGACGTATCTAGCTTGGCTAGATTGCCGGGAACTTCAGATCGCCCATTGCAGCTTATCCGAGTTTTTTGCCACAAAGGCCAAGATAGCAGTCAATGACGGGCAGTGGTTTGGCCCCGGCGGCCAGGGTTTTGTTAGGTTTAACATCGGATGTCCCCGGCCGCTGCTCAAACAAGGCCTGGAGAGAATCGAGCAGGCTGTGAAGGAACATAGGGGCGCAGGGGTTAGCTGCTAGCTTCTGGCCAGCAGCTAGCTTGATTTGTGGGCAGTAATCGCTCTGTATCCGGGGATTTCCAACGATCCCTTGATTTTTCTTGGTTTTCTGCTATGATTATAATGTGGTGTGTTCCAACTCAATAGCACACGACATCTCCGAATTCCGCTAAGGAAGCGGGGGACCCGATAATTGGGGTGAATCCTGGGATGCCAGGTAGGGCAACTTGGGTGCCCGAACCCGTCAGCTAACCCCGTAGGAGTGGTCCAAGCGTGGTGTCTTAGTCCCAGTGGGGCTTTGCCTGCGCTTTTGTTTTCTCTGGGCGGTGCCCACGGCTAAGGCACTTGGAACCACTTCAGTAGCGGGGTGTTAAGGGTGAAACATCGGTGGAAGCGTGTACGGGGAGATGTAATCGGGGGAGCTACTGCAGCACTTGTAGCACTTCCCTTGGCCCTGGCTTTCGGAATCGCCAGCGGAGCTGGCGGGGTGGCTGGACTCTATGCTGCGATTTTCGGCGGTCTTACTGCTGCTTTGTTCGGTGGTTGTGGTGTGCAAATTACGGGACCAACCGGTGCCATGACCGCGGTGCTGGTGAGTATTGTCCACCAGCATGGAGTAAGCGGCCTGTTCTTAGCCGGCGTCATAGCCAGGTTGATGCACCTCCGCTGTCTCAAAAGGATACCGGAATCCCTTTTCGGTATCATTACCGGCCTAGTTATCAATGAGCTCCTCATCCATTCTCCCCAAGTAGTAAGGCATCTTCCTTTTGGCGTACCTCAGCTCACCTTGGCCCAGATGCCTTGGGCGAACATCACTCAGCTTGTGAGGCCAGCCATCACCATCTGCCTGTTGGGCAGCATATCTGCGCTGCTTTCTGCAGAAGTCACCGATAATATGCTCGGAACTCAACATAACAGCAACCGGGAACTGATCGGTCAGGGACTGGGAAACATTGTCTCTTCACTAATCGGAGGAATCCCTGTTTCCGTGGCTGTGGCGCGCTCTGGTGTAAACGTGTACAGCGGCGGACGCACCCGTTTGTCCAGCATCTAGCGAGACGGCTCCAGAGGGAGGGCAAAAGGTTGTGCACTGGAGGAGTTGATCTAGGGGTTTTGCGGACGTTGATAAGACTGGGTGTAGTTGAGAGCTTGGGCCGGTCCCGGGTGTGAAGGCAGGCGCGGAACGCTGTGCGGAGGGCTTCTTTGGATACGTTGGAGACTGCCAGGGAAGAAAGTGAGGACGAGACAGCTAGTAAAGGAGGATGATTTGCAGCTTGAGCCTTATTGGATGGAGGCAACTTGAGGAGTGGAGGGAGGGTTAATTAATGCGGAGACGATATGTCGTGTTGTTTTTGCTGCTCTTTGGCTTCTGGTTGGTGGTTGCCGGAGAGGCTGATTGGGAGCATCTGCTGGTCGGGGCTGCCGTAGCGCTGGCGACTGTTTGGCTTTGGAAGGACCTTGTGCCCCAGGTGCCTATTTCCCTTTCTGCCAGAAGAATCATGTTGTTCGGTAGATGTCTCCGAACCTTGATCTGGTCAATCATCGAGTCGGCCATCGCGGTGACGAAGGCTGTTTTATTTGAGAAGCCGCCGGCTGAACCTGTCATGCTCACGGTGCGGCCGGCCCTGGAGACCAATTGGGGAAGGGTGTTCTTGGGTAACTGCATAACCCTGACCCCGGGTTCCGTGACCATTGACATCGATCCCGAAACTGGGGTGTTTATCATCCATGCATTAAATCCAGAGATAGCCAATGGTCTGTGTGCCTGGAAGCTGATTGATGAGATTAGGGCTTTGGAGTTGTGGGGAAAGGAGAGAGCGGTACATGCTCCCGCTGCTGGTGGGTCTTACAGTGTTGATTCTCTTGGTGCTTTGGCGGGCGATCATGGGTCCGACGGTTCTTGAACGGGTCATAACTGTCAATGCCATTGGCAGCATGGTTACTGTGATGATTTTGCTGCTGGCCTTCTTGAGAGCAGACTACGGATTCATTGATGTGGCTGTTGTTTTCGCTTTATGTGGATTTGTAGGCACAATTTGGACGTTGAGAATGCTGGCGCCCGGCGAGTGGCACGTTAAGGTGCCTGAGCTTGAAGAGCTGGGTGCAGACGGAGGGGAAGGAGCTGTCCGTGATTAGGTTTTTGGCAAACTTGTGTTTTGTGGGTTCCTTTATCTCCTTTGCAGTCACTACTTTAGGCTTGTTTCGGATGCCGGATGCGTATAATCTCATGCATGCAGTGAGCGTAGCCGATAGTGTAGGCGTGGGGTTTGCAATCCTTGGGCTTTTCCTCTTAAGTCCCAGCTGGGTTGTGCGGATCAAGTTAGTGGTGATCTTGGCGTTCTTCTGGATCGTCAATCCTGCCACGACCCATTTGGTGCTCAAAGCCGGTCTGGTCCGGGGAGAGCCCCTTACGGCAGAGACAAAGGCGATGAAGGGGTGAGTCCATGGAATTGACTTTGGTAGATTACGGAAACATGGCCATGCTTTTCATTCTGATCGTGGCGTCTTTGACTGTGTACTTTATTAGAGACCTTTTGCACGCCGTCATTGTCTATGGAGTCTTCAGTTTCATAATGGCGGTAGTCTGGCTGCAGATGAACACCCCTGACCTTGCCATTACCGAAGCTGCTGCCGGGATCGCTACTACTGTGCTAATGATGCTGGTTATCTTTCGGACTAGCCGAAGGGAGGAATGAGGGTGAATCTCCGAACCTTGTTAGTTGTTATTATCGCTATAGGGGCCCTCTATACAATGCTGGGTGCTGTTGCAGAATTGCCTCCCTATGGTGCACAGGACAATCCCAGCTTTAACCCGGTAACGGAACGGTATATCGGAAAAGCCTTAGAGGAAACGGGAGTACTCAATATGGTTACATCCATTGTCCTGGATTACCGGGCCTACGATACCATGTTCGAGTCTATCGTTCTTCTTACAGCGGCCCTGGCGGTCACCGTTGTTCTGAAAACGGATGAAGGAATGGGGGATAGGAGATGAAAATGAGGGACCTCATTCTCAAACGGATAACTACGCTGGTTTTGCCCTTCATTCAAGTATACGGTTTTTAC
>JAAZHE010000044.1 GCA_012510855.1 Bacillota bacterium
AACACTACTTACTGTCAGTACCCTAATTCATTCATCCTACACCAGACAAAGTCCAAACTGGACAAGGTGACATTTTCACTGAACAAAACACCGATATGTGAGGTGACATTTTCAAAGACCATTGACACCCGTGTTGGACTTGGAAGCCCTCCTCACCAAATAATGCTAAAAGCCTTTGGCAGTTGCTCTCTGCCGTGCTTTGGCGGCATTTTCCTTCACCTGCTGGATCCATCCTCTGGTAACAGCCCGCTCAAAACTGCGGAGCCCTGCCAGCCGGAAGCCGTGGCGGGCAGCCAAACGGCTGATCTCATCAACCTGTTCTACCGACAGGTCCCGTCCCAGTGTGAAGTTCTCATATCGGCCTTCAAGGGCCAAGATCATCGTCTCAGCCATGCAGGCATAGGCAGTCTTAGCTGGAAAGCCGAAATCTAAACCAAAGTCAACATCGCCCGGTACCTCAACTACGCCGCCCTCGAAAACCAATACGTCCTTACGGACCTCAGCCACCCGACGGGAGACATTCCGGGGCCTGGCAACATCACAGACTATGGCTCCTGGCTTCAGCCACTCCGGCTCCACTATGGTACCGGTTGCACTGGTGACTGCCACCACAATGTCCGCCTCCCTACAGGCTGTGGCTATATCGGTAGTCACCTGAGGGCTTAGGCCAGCCTCGCCCCTGATTCTATCGGCAAGGTGTTCTAGCTTGTCTAGAGAACGGGCCGCCATTGTCAGATGGCCAACATCTCGAGCCAGTATCCGTGCACATGCTGAACCGATAGAGCCAGTAGCACCCAGCACAGCCACTGACGCATCTTCAATGGATATTTCCATTAAGTCAGCGGCGTAACGAATTCCTTCTAGCGCTGTTGCAACAGTATAACTGTTGCCGGTGGTCACTGCTATATTTACGTTTTCTGCCACGGTGACACCAGCATCTCCTACCACCGCCGTAAAAGCCCCAAGGCCCACAATTCCTGCCCCGAGCTGCTCAGCCTTTTTTGCCGCCTTGATAATCTTCTCCATTACGTCTTGCTCTGGCAGCTCCATCATCTGTTTACTGGTCAACAAACAGCCAATGAACCATCCTTCTGCCTCTGTGCCCCGGAGAGAGCGAACCCCTGTGATGTGGGAGGCCTTGATGGGCGGACTGTGCCTGAGCAGAGTCTCTAGCCAGGTGACCGGCATTCGCTGAGCTGACGGGAATTTGCGGGCAACATCTTGGATTTCCAGGGGGTGGATTATAAAAGCGAACCGTTCCAAAAAAGATCACCTCATCGGTTGTCTATTGAACAAGCGTTAGGCCTGGAGATACTCCACTCTGGGAGTGAAGTTGATGGCATCCAGCATCTCCAAATAATCTTGGGGTTTGATGTCCTCTAGCGGTTTGCCAATTAGTGTCACCAGCACCGCTTCCATAACATTGGTGCCGAAGGAACGCCCACAGAGATTCGGCGTTGAGGTGATTAACATCTCTACACCCCTGCGCCGCAGTACGTCTATATCGTTTTGGGTAACGGTATTGGTCACTATTATCTTCCCGCGAAGATTCTCTGGCATATGTCTACTGATAAATAAATAATCTCCGGCAATAATCTCCGCCCACTCATAGTATTTGGAGTACTTCACTTTCGATTGTTCCTGCTTGCTGCCGGTTGGATACAGCACTTTAAAGGGAAGCTGCACGACAATGGGTGCCGCGATCCGAGCCACAACGGCAAGGGTTCGGAGGCTGTGGATGGGAATCGGAAGTCCCAAACCAAACATCAAGTCTCCGATTACCATATCGCACCCAGCCAGAGCAATGGCCTCTGCCATGCCAAACCGGTCCACAGCTGCCACCAGCAGGAGGCGGCGTCCCTTCAGCTCGAGATTCATCCTTTCTTGCAGGAAAGTGACAACCTTTCTTTCTAGGGTGTTCTTTAGTCCTGAACCATCGACCAGAGGTGTTTTCCTCGCCGCCGAGGCAAACCGCTTAGAATCCCGAATGGTGTAGCGGCGGTTATCGGCATAGATATACATATACATGCCGCCGAGGCCAAAGGCATCTACTTTGCCGTCAAGCTGGCGAATCAATTCCACCGCTCTGTCCATATCGCCATCGGTGCCGATCCGTTCAACGAGGAACTGCTCACCCATGATCTCCAACTCTGCTTTGTGATCTCGTTTTGAGGAACCAATACTAATGCTCACTACGTGCTTCACAGCCACGCCTCCATAGGAACAGAATTAATCCAGTATCTAGAGCGATTCCCTACCTATCCATCAGGGACCGGATCAAGGTTCGAAACTCTGTCGGATCCACGTACTTATCCTGGCGGATCGGTGATTTACCCAATTCAATACCCAACACCGTCTCCGGAGCCAGCATGGCCTCCACCAACTTAATCCGCATATTTGAACCGAGAAAAACGACAGTATCGAAGTCCCGCAACCGCGAAAACAGCACCATCAGTTCATTGGCCAACTTGGCGCCGCTGCGGTCTTCGGCAAACTGCCAGCGCTCCTCATTGGTCATCACCCATACAAAATCCACGCCCTCGTCTCGGGCAATGGCTTCAATCTCTTCCTTATTGCCAATGGGAAAACCGATTACTGCTACTCGGGCCCCTTTACGAACTTCTCCAAGGCCCTCCAGCCGAGAAATAAAGGTGCGGTCAACTCCAATTTGCTCAGCCACCTCTTGTTGAGACTGCCCTTGGGAGCGCAGGTCAAGAATTTGGTCCACGATCCTATGTACGCGGCTGGTACTGATCAGTTTTTCCCCAATCCGCAGTAGGTCCACGATGCCAACCACCTTAGCTTCCAATTAGTCGGTCGCTGTATTGTGCACAACTTTGTGCTCAAACCCATATTACCAGACAAGGCTCCACCGTGCAAGAGACCAAGACAACAAGAATTCTAGGAGCTGAAAAACCGCTCCGCTGGACAGGGCATTGTTCGCTGGAAAACATACCGCCGCTTCCGTCAGCAATCCCACGGCCTTCCTTGTCAGTAAAGCAAAAAAGGGCGCTCGCCCACTTAACGGCAAACGCCCCGGAACTTTCAAGTTCAATCAAAGACGTTCAGAGATAACCTAATCGGTTCTGGATCTACCAGCCCTATTCTGAACTTGTCGGCAAAATCGACTCAATCCCCTGCCGCAGCCGGGCCTCGGTCATGGCTCCAATCACCATGTCCCGGATTACCCCCTCACCATCGATGAAGAAGGAGGTCGGCAGCCCCCGGACATTATACTTTGCTCCCGCGATTCCGAGGGAGTCCAGGTATACCGGCACAGTCCAACCCGCTGATTCAAAGTAGGCTTTAACCGTCTCCCCGCTTTCCCTGACATCGACAATCATGAAGGTGACATCGTCACCGATTTCTTCGTACAAGGATTGAATATAGGGCATTTCTATCTTACAGAAATGGCACCAAGTCGCGAAGAAGTTAATAAATACAGGAGCGCCTAGCTGCTCCCCTAGGGTAACCTCGGTACCTTCCAGTGTCTTGACGGTAAAATCAGGAGCTCTGTAGCCAATTCTGGGGCTGACGGTACCTGCGCTTGAATTTGCTCGGTTTCCTACTGCAGTTAGAACTAGAGCCGCTGCAATAATCATTACCAGACACAGGGACCTGGTCAATGTCCCCTGACCGGCATTATCCCGTCTCTTACTCCTTAACTCCATGTCATCCCCCCGCTCTTTGCTGAAATCAGCGTCTCAGCCGGCGATTCCCGCCTGTCAGTACATTACGTCTCCCAGCCACAGCGTCACCGGCTTCTTCATATATATCCGGGCTCCCATTCTACCTAAACCGCTAGACTTCTTCCAAATTAAGGCAGTCTTCGAGGATCTCCCGGACCTCCGCCACGCTCTTGGCCTGATTGAGCCGCTGGCGAACGGCTGCCGCCTGGGGAAATCCCTTGGTATACCAGGCAAGCTGTGACCGCATCTTCCGCACTCCAGCCAGTTCCCCAAGGACTGCCACCTCTTTTTCCAGGTGTGCCAGAGCCAAATCCAGTCTTTCCCTAAGACTGGGCTTGGGCAAATATTCGCGCCAGCGCAGGTAGTGGCTAACCTCCCTAAAAATCCAGGGATTGCCTAGAGCCGACCGCCCGATCATCACACCATCACAACCGGTCTCCTGCAGCATCTTTAGGGCAGCATCGGGGGAATCCACATCCCCATTTCCCCAAACAGGGACATCTACCGCCGCTTTTACCGCCGCGATACAATCCCAATCGGCTTTGCCCCGGTAAAACTGCTCCCGGTAACGACCGTGGATAGTCAGCCCCTGGGCGCCAGCTTTCACCAACAAGGGAGCTATTTCCGCAGCAGTGGGGGAATTCTCATCCCACCCCCGGCGCATCTTAACAGTCACTGGACAGGAGACATTGGCCGCGACACTCTCTACCACCCGTGCCGCCAGATCTGGATCCCGCATTAAAGCAGCCCCGTCTCCATTCTTGACAATTTTAGGCGTTGGACAACCCATGTTGATGTCGATAAGGTCAGGTTCTAATGCCGCCACCATCCGGGCTGCTTTGCCCATCGTCTCTGGCTCTGAACCGAACAACTGGATGGCTATGGGCCGTTCCTCCTCACTAAATGCCAGCAGCTCCTCCGTCCGCCGATTATTGTACAGCAGTCCTTTGCTGCTCACCATTTCCGTAATCACTAGGCCGGCTCCCATCGCCTTGCAAATCCTCCGGAAAATAGAGTTGGTGACACCGGCCATCGGGGACAAAGCCACGGGATTCTCGATCAGAACATGGCCTATCCTCAACAATGCTCTCACTCCAAATGCCCAGGAAACAGAAAAGCAGGACTATGCCCTGCTTTACTCTTCCGCCTTAGATTGTTGCTGTATTTACTCCTCCGGCAAATTGTACTTCTTCCGGAACCTTTCGACCCGTCCACCAGAATCAACGAGCTTCTGCCTCTGTCCTGTATAGAATGGGTGGCACTGGGAACAGATTTCCACTCTCAGGTCCTGGCGGGTGGAACCAGTTTCAAAACTAGCGCCACAGGCACAGGTAACTGTTGTCTGATGATATGGTGGATGAATGTTCTCCTTCACGGCCTGTCACCTCTTTCCCCATTTGGTACTCTAAATTTCACATTTGCAGTTTGCACACCGTAGAATTATAACATGATTACTGGGATGGGCGCAAGCCGCTCCCGTACAGTAACTTCCTTCTTGCCTGTGCTTTAGAATGGAAATTCTTTGCAGCTGTTTACCAACATTAGGGCAAGAGGTACTTTTCTGGATCAACCGGTGTCCCTCGGTAACGGATTTCAAAATGAAGGTGCGGACCCGTTGAACGGCCGGTATTGCCGCTATAGGCGATGATCTGTCCGCGTTTCACAGTTTCACCAGCCTTAACTGCCAACCGGGAATTGTGGGCATACCTAGTCTCAACCTGTTGCCCATGATCGATAATGACTAGATTGCCGTATGAACCCCGGGGCCCACTCCATGTAACCCGTCCATCGGCAGCGGCCCGTATGGGGGTACCTACAGGAACAGCAATGTCCAATCCGTAATGCATACTACCCCATCGAGCACCGAACCGGGAGGATATCCGGGCCCTTGCCGGCCAATCGAAGGCCCTCCTCAACTGACCATTGGCTCCAACTAGCTGGTAGCGTTGGGCAGCCACTGCTTGTGCACCAGGAATCACTAGCTGCTGTCCTACACGCAGGGCGCTGGGATCCGATAAGTCATTGGCTTCAATGATATCCTGTGTCTTGACTTGGTAGGCCCTTGCTATGCTCCACACACTATCCCCCGATTTTACCGTATGCAAAGCTCCATCAACGGTTAAAATGGTCAACTTCTGTCCTACCTGCAGACGCTGGGGATCGCTGATGCCGTTGGCCGCCACAATGGTGTCGATATGGATTCCATAGAGCTTGGCTATATCCCAAAGGGTTTGCCCTTTCGCCACTACATGGGTAAGCACCGTTGGTTTCTTCTCTTGAGGGGCCTGATCCGCCGACTGCCCTACGGGATCAGCCTCGGCAGTGACGATACCAGCCGGACCCTCTTCCGCCGGCACCTCTTCTGTAGTTTCCCCATCAACAGGAGGGATTATCTCTCCCAAGGAAACGGAAGGAGCACTACCCGCACCCGCCATGACAAGAAACTCTGGGAGATCAGTGGACAATAATGAACCGAATTCGAGATCATCGGGATCGGGACCGCCCTGATCGGTTCCCTCCAAGAAACGTTGGTGCCATGTAAACTGAACCGGCGAATCGGAGGTCAGCTTGGAAGCCTCATCTGAGACAGTTAAGGCAACAAGAAGCATAAGTATCAACAGAGTCCATCCCGGACGCCAGCGGCTGGTGCGATTGTCCTCCAACGCTACCCACTCCAATCCTATGGAATCATTTCGATAACTTCGTGCCCACAGGGGCTAAATCCTTTTTTTGCTGAGAAATTCTTCTATAGGTTTATCTTCCTAGGTATGGGTGGCGGTTTCGGCCCTTCCTCCCATACCAGATGCAAGGTCTCAACACCGAGCTATGATGAACGCACATTTTCCGCAAAGGTAGAATTGATGACTAAGTCTACTAATTCGGCATTGGACTTGGTGTGCAGAATCCGGTCAATAAGAATGTCCGTGGTTTCCGCCGTTCCCAGGGAGCTGAAGGCTTTCCTGAGGAGCCACATCATCTCCAACTCCTGCTCCGTCAAGAGCAGCTCTTCTTTCCGGGTACCTGACCGGTAAATGTCGATGGCGGGGAATATGCGACGTTCTGCAAGGCGGCGGTCTAGGTGGAGTTCCATATTGCCGGTGCCCTTGAACTCCTCATAAATCACGTCATCCATCCGGGAACCTGTCTCGATGAGAGCAGTAGCTATTATAGTCAGACTGCCCCCTTCCTCTAGCTTGCGGGCAGAACCGAAAAACCGTTTAGGACGGTGGAGCGCCGCTGGATCGACACCACCGGAAAGAGTGCGCCCACTGGGGGGTACCACCAGGTTGTGGGCTCTGGCCAGACGGGTGATGCTGTCTAACAAAATGACAACATCTTTTCCATGTTCCACTAGACGCCGAGCTCTCTCCAACACCATATCGGCCACCCGGACATGGTTGTCTGGAGGCTCGTCAAAGGTTGAACTGATCACTTCTCCATCAACGGACCGCTGCATATCGGTGACTTCCTCCGGCCGTTCGTCGATCAGGAGTACCATCAGCTCAACTTCCGGATGATTGTGGGTCACGCTGTTGGCTATTTTCTTGAGGACTGTGGTTTTGCCGGCTTTAGGCGGAGCCACGATTAAGCCCCGCTGCCCTTTTCCCAAAGGCGCCACAACATCGATTAACCTTGTTGCCGTATCTTCCTGGGAAACCTCCAGTCGCAGGCGCTCGTAGGGGTAAATGGGGGTGAGGTCTTCGAAGTTGGGCCGGCTGATGGCTTTTTCGGGGTCGAGGCCGTTAACTGCTACAACTTTGAGGAGAGCGTTATACCGTTCATTCTCCTTGGGAGGCCTTATTTGCCCGAGGACTAAGTCACCGGTTCGCAGGTTGAATCTCCGGATTTGCGATGGCGAAACATACACATCTTCACCGCTGGGAGTGTAGCCCTCTACCCGCAGAAAGCCGTAACCGTCAGGAAGGATTTCTAGTACCCCGTGTTTGAATTCCAGGCCTTCTTTGTTAGACTCCGCTTTTAGAATTTCAAAGATGAGTTCACGCTTGCGGAGCCGTGAAGAGCCAGGGATCTCAAGCTCCCTTGCGATCTCCTGCAGTTCCGCCGCCGTTTTCTCTTCCAGTTGCGAAATATTCATAACTCCACTCCTTAAACCTCTAAGCTGAATTGTCACTTATCAAAACAGTGGGATTATTGCGTTTGGCAGCGCAATAGGTACAGCTATCGCCTGTTACAGGAGGCTTATGTGAGATTCTTAGGCTTGTTCTCGCTGAAATGATAGCTGAATTAGTGAGTAGGAGAGTACTCAAGAACATGCTGGCAACAATCAAGGTCAGACAGACGATGATGGTGAATCAAAATCGAGAATGGGGGGCGGGTAGAAGACTGACTCACCCGCCCGCTGCTAGCAACCTCTTTATGCTTTCCCAGAAGAGCCGAACAAACGCATTTTCTCCCTAACTACCTTCTTCATAGCTTCCCTTGCTGGACCCAAGATCTTCCGGGGATCTATTTCCTCTGGAGCGGCCTCCAAAACGTTGCGGACAGCTTGTGTAAAGGCCAGCCGCAGCTCTGTGTCAATATTAATCTTACTAATTCCCAGCTGACAAGCCTTTCGAATTGCTTCATCAGGCACACCAGATGCGCCGTGCAACACCAAGGGGATATCGACTCGCTTCCTGATCTCTTCCAATCGCTTGAAGTCAATCCTCGGCTCCCCTCGATAGACTCCATGGGCAGTACCGATGGCTACGGCCAAAAGATCGGGCTGAGCCTGACGCACAAATTCAGCAGCTTCACCGGGATCGGTCATGGTAGCATCCTGCTGGGAGACTACAATATCGTCTTCTGTGCCGCCGATCTTGCCTAGTTCCGCTTCTACTGAGACTCCCACTGCATGGGCAACATCCACAACCCGCTTTACCAAAGCTACGTTTTCATCGAAAGGTAGCCGAGAGCCATCGATCATCACAGCGGAAAAGCCTTTGCGGATACACACCATTGCCTGCTCAAAACTGGTGCCGTGGTCCAAATTGAGGGCCACCGGTACGGACGCGTTTTCAGCGGCAACCCGGGCCATCGCTACAATATAATCGATGCCGGCATATTTAAGACCGCCTTGACTAGCTTGCAAAATTACAGGTGAACGTTCCTCCTCCGCGGCCTCGATAACAGCCTGCAGGATCTCCATATTGTTTAAGTTAAAGGCTCCTACAGCGTAGCCGCCTTCAGCAGCGGCCCTGGTCAGCTCAGCCACAGTAACTAAAGCCAAATTCTTCTCCTCCCACTAGCAGGGCCGTATTCGACCCTCATCTATACTCTGTGACGATAACGGAAGTCAGCTGAGTCTATACAGGTGAAAGCTCCCTGTTTCAGAACAACCTCCTGCAGCCCTTCCATGGCGGCAAGGTCTTCTTCCCGTTCGGCATATATGACCAATGTACCGCCGCACTGCGAACAAACAACTTCGACCTTCTCTGAGAAAAGATCCAGCTCCAGCTGGCGATTGCCGCAGCCGCAATACAACTGTCCTTTATTGGCCCAGGTTTGGAGCCGCCCTAATACTTCCCGCATTATCTCAATATCCACAAATGCAGAGTCAATGGCTCCTGGCACCACTATATTTGCCAGCAGATCTCCCTCGGCAGCCAAGAGCTCCTGCACCCGTTCGCCCCGCCCAATTATGGCCAAGTCTATATCACTTTCGGGGCAGAAGAGCACTAAGGCGTCATTACGTATGACGTTCTTGGCATCTACGAGGATCTCATGCTGTGTTTCGCATACAATGCAACCGATGTGCAGTCTGTATAAGCGGCTGTGCCGTCCAATTTTCACGAGAACGTACCCGCACAGGCAGCGAATAATGGTTGGTTTCCTGCTATGTAACTCGAACAGGGAACAATCATGGAGTTCGAGCCGACCACATTGGGGACACCGCACGGCCACGACTCGACTGGTATCAATCAACATCTAAGTCCACTCCCTTGGCAGCCCAGTTGTAAAGTTTCGCTACCTAGAAACAAACTCCTTTATCAACCGTTAGTTTATTTTCCCAAGGGAGTCCCTTACCGGCGGGCCCTTTTCATAAAAATCGCCTCCCCGTTCTATCCTTTCCAGTATAAACCGGGGAGGCAGACTTTATAACTGACGGACCGCCGCTCTATTTACTGAAGATTACGGCGAAAATCGTCGGGGGTTAGATCAGCCAGGAAACGGCGGAATTCTTCCGCTTCCTCATCATGGCTGTCTACAGAAGCTTCCTTGCCCGCTGCCTCGCGATCAGCAATCATGGCTTGGTTGGCCACAGTGTCGGAAACAAAAATCGGGCTCTGGGTACGGAGTGCAAGGGCAATGGCATCACTTGGTCTAGCATCTACTTCAATGATCCCCGTTACCGTCTTAAGGACAATACAACCATAGTACGTCTCATCCCTGAGGTCCGAGATCACTACTCGATCTACCTGGGCATCCAGCTTGCTCAGCAAGTCCCGCATAAGATCGTGGGTCAGTGGTCGGGGCGGCTTAATCCCTTCGAGTTCCATGGCGATTGCATTGGCCTCAGCCGGTCCTATCAGGATGGGCAAGAAATGCCGTTCATCCATATCGGTTATTACTACAACCGGGCACATGGCAACCTGGTCAATGCCAACTAGCTTTACCTTAACCCGAACCATATCGTCCACCTCTCTCGTCTCCCAAGGTGATAACCCATCCATTTCAGCAGCCTGCCACAAGCTCGCCACTGATGAATGAACGTTGCCCTTAACTAACCTCGCGATTATTATATCAAAAGGCGTAGATTCGCGCCACCGGCATCTGCAGCAGTGTGTGCCGTGTTAGCCCACCATCTCACTTCTTGAGTATGCTTTCCCTGTGTTTCAGGGCAGCTGAAATGAATTCCCTAAACAAGGGATGACACCGATTAGGCCGGGACTTAAACTCGGGGTGGTACTGACAGGCTACGAACCACGGATGATCGGGAATCTCCACAACCTCCACCAAACGCCCATCAGGGGAAACTCCTGTCATAGCCATCCCCTTTTCCTCGAGGGCTTTGCGAAAAGCATTGTTTACCTCATACCGATGTCTGTGGCGTTCATGAACCTCTGCCTCACCATAGGCCTCGTATGCTTTGGAGCCCGGTGATAACAGGCAGGGAAAGCTTCCCAACCGCATTGTACCCCCCAGGTCCTCAACATGGCGCTGGTCCGGCATTAGATCGATTACTGGATAAGGAGTATCGGGGGCAAACTCGGAGCTGTTGGCACTCTGCATGCCAGCGACATTACGGGCAAACTCGATAACAGCGCAGTGCATACCCAGGCAGATTCCCAGGAAGGGAACCTGGTATTCCCCGGCGTACTGTATTCCTCTAATCTTACCCTCAACGCCCCTGTGACCGAAACCGCCTGGCACCAGAATGCCGTCACAGTCTCCTAGAATGGCATCTAGATCGGCATCAGCCTTCTCTAGTTCCTCCGATTGGATCCACTTAACCTTAACCTCGCTCTCAGTCTCAATTCCTGCGTGGCACAATGCTTCGATGACGCTCATATATGCATCGGGCATCGATACATACTTGCCGACTAGGCCAATCTGCACACGGCGCTTGGGGTTCTTGATTCTATTAACTAGCTCTTTCCAATCCTGAAGGTCCGGCTTGCCCTCATCTAACCCGAGGCGCTGGCAGACTATCTTGGTAAGGTTTTCCCGCTCAAAGATCAGGGGCACCTCATAGATGGTTTCTGCGTCCAAGTTGGGTATAACCGCGTCTTTATCGATATCGCAAAAGAGAGCGATCTTGGCCTTGAGTTCCTCGGAAAGGGGATGCTCCGAACGACAGACGATGATATCCGGCTGAATACCTAATCCCCGCAGTTCCTTGACGCTGTGCTGGGTCGGCTTAGTCTTGAGTTCCCGAGATGCCTTGATATTCGGCACCAACGTCACGTGAATATACAAGCAAGAGTCTCGGCCGATATCGTTTTTTAACTGACGGATAGCTTCCAGGAAGGGCTGACATTCGATGTCACCAACTGTTCCGCCGATTTCCACAATGACGACATCATTGTCCCCCTGATCAAGGCGGAGAATGCGCTCCTTGATCTCATTGGTGATGTGGGGAATAACCTGAACAGTGCCCCCCAAATACTCTCCCTGGCGCTCCTTTGTGATCACCGACCAGTAGATCTTGCCCGCCGTAACATTGCTGGCTTTGGTCAGATTCTTATCAATAAAGCGTTCGTAGTGTCCTAAATCTAGATCGGTTTCTGCCCCATCCTCGGTAACATAGACCTCTCCGTGTTGAAACGGACTCATGGTGCCTGCATCCACGTTAATGTATGGATCAAGTTTGCCTATGGTAACCTTGAAACCCCGGCTCTTGAGCAAACAGCCGAGGGATGCTGCGGTAATACCCTTACCGAGGCCTGAGACGACGCCTCCGGTTACAAATATATATTTAGCCACGGGCATGCCCCTTTCTCGCATAAATCTACTGCCTTATTTTAGCTCTTCTCATTCAATCAGTAAAGATGCAGGAAACCCCACAAAAAAGAAGCCTCCCTAAATTAAGGAAGCTCTGTAATTGGCTGCCTGTCATGTCGAAAGGCGGCTCCATGATGGTTAGGTGCAGCACCGTAGAGTTCCCTACTAAACCTCACCTTCAATGGAGGTCTCAACGGTTGTCTCTTGGGAAGGTGCATCATCATACTTCTGCATCAGCTCATAATAACCCACACTTTGAAGAAAAGCAATGATACCCAGCATCAAGAGCAGCACAGGTGCAGCTAGAATCACACTCAGTACAGCTATAATTAATACTGCCACAGATAAGAAAATTGTAACCACCAGGTTGTCAATAGCCAGCAAAGCCGACCGTTTCATGGTCAATAGGACGCCGATGTTCTGATTAACCAAAAATGGGAAAATATAGTTACTCATTAATACCCAAAAAATAAAGAAGTAAATCCAGATGCCGGACAGCATTTGAATGAATTTATTGGAACTGTTTAGGGTAAAAACCAGGTCCGAAGCCAAAATCAGCAAGATAAGGGCATTGAGCAGCACCAGGGCAACACTTCGCCCAAAGAACTTCCGGAAAAAGGCGAAGAACTCCCGGACCCTCACTTCCTCTTTTTGCAGAATCTTGGCAGCAATCCCGTGAACTGCTGCGGTTGCTGGCCCTAGAGTCACCAGTGTCAGCAGGATTGCTCCCCCGATCACCAGTGGATTTTGGATATATTTACTCAAGCTGGTAACCACCAGGATGGGAAAGAAGCCTGTAAAAAACCAGAGGGCACTGGCAGCGATCACCATCCCCAGATAGTCGTAAGAATACCGGATGCCCCTGCGAATTATCAGCCATGACTTAGAGATTGATTGCCCTGCCATACCGCTCCTCCTCACTTAGATAAACCACAGGCCCTTCCCGCTAACATCTCACACTTACATTTGTTCCGGAGCTGAGACTCCCAGAAGCCGTAAGGTGATTTGGAGAACCCGCTTCGTCGCCTGTACCAATACAAGCCGCGCATTCTGCAAGGCTTCCTCCTCACCCAACACCCGGCAGTGGGTATAAAAACTGTGGAAGACGGAAGCCAATTCGTAACAGTAACGGGCAATCCGATGGGGTTCCCTCCGCTCTGCTGCCTGAATAATCTCTTCCGGCAATTGGGCTAGTTTCTTGATTAGATCAAGCTCGAACTCGGTCTGCAGCCGGTCCAAATGAGCCCCAGCCGCCATTGGCAGCTTGATTCCACTTTCCTCAGCCTGCCGCAAAATGCTGCAAATACGGGCATGGGCATATTGGATATAGTAAACCGGATTCTCCTGGCTTTGCTCCACTGCCAAGGCCATATCGAAATCCAAATGGCTGTCGGGAGCCCGCATCAGGAAGAAATACCTAGCCGCGTCTTTCCCGACCTCATCCAAGAGCTCCTCCATACTGATAAATCTGCCCGCCCGCTTGGACATCCGCACCTTCTCACCATGGCGCAGGAGCGTAACCAGCTGCAGAATGATAACTTCAAAACTATCTGGCGGGTATCCTAAGGCTTGAATAGCAGCCCTCATTCTTGCAATATAACCGTGGTGATCAGGTCCCCAGATATCAATCAGATGCTCAAATCCCCGGCGGTACTTATTCCAGTGGTAGGCCACATCCGGCGTGAGGTATGTAGGCTCACCATCGGACTTGACCATCACCCGATCTTTGTCATCGCCAAACCTGGTAGAGGCAAACCAGATGGCTCCATCCTTCTCGTATAAGTAACCGGCCTCCTGCAAAAACTTAATTACCTCATCCAACTGCTGCCCCTCGTGCAAATCCCTTTCCCGGAACCACAGGTCAAACTCCACGCCAAAGGCGGCCAAGTCTGCCTTCTGCTGTTCAACCATCCGGTCGGTGCCCCACCGCTTGCAAAAAGCTTCTTGCTCCTCTTGGGATTTCTTTAACAGATCCGGTTCTTCCTGCCGCAGAATTTTGGCCAATTCTGTGACATAGTCGGCGGGATAGCCATCTTCGGGGAACTCTACTTCCAAACCAGCCAATTCCTTGTATCTCGCAAGAATGGAGAGACCGAAAAGATATGCTTGCCGCCCCGCGTCATTCACATAGTATTCCCGGCTAACATTATACCCCGCCGCCTCCATGATGTTGGCCAGGGTGTCTCCTACTGCCGCCGCCCGGGCATTGACAACATTCATGGGACCTACTGGATTGGCACTGACAAACTCCAGGAGCACCTTCTTGCCTTGTCCATAGCTAGAGCGCCCGTAAGCATCACCCTGCTCTTCAATGTCTCTCAATACCTTGTACAGCCACTGGTTGCTCAGGCGTAGGTTTATAAAGCCTGGCCCCGCCACCTCAACGCTCTCCACAAAGGTATCTGTCAGGTCAAGGTGTTGAATGAGGACTTCAGCGATGCGCCGGGGAGCTTGCTTTATCTCCCTGGTGAGCTGCATGGCCAGGTTAGTTGCCAAGTCTCCATGGTTCTTTTCTTTAGGTATTTCCAACTCAATGGCAGGCAGGTTTTCGATTATCCAGCCCTCGCTGGCAGCCGCCTTATTTACCGCCTCCAACAAAGCCTGCTTAATCCGGGATTGCAGCTCTAGGGCAATACTCAATGCCATCACCTTCTTAGTTAAACTGACCTCTCCGACACCGCCAAAACCCTGTCGGTGTCGGCAACCCTTCTGTAGACACTCCAGCCAGCCAACGGCAAAGTACTAAGGTGTCAACAACTCCCGCACGAACTGGGGCAAGCTGAAGGCAGCACTGTGAACATCGGTATTGTAATACCTGGTCTTTAAGGGTTGGAGCTTTTCCCTATTGATAACAGCAGGGTCATGCTGCTTTGCCCCTATAGTAAAGCTCCACAAGCCGCTGGAGTAACTGGGAATATAGGCTAAGTATAGTTTCGTCATGGGGAAATGGGTATTGACACTGGTGAATGTCCGTCTAACATGCTCCGGCTCATAGTAAGGCGACTCGGTCTGGGCCACCATGATGCCATCATCCTTCAGGGCCTCGTAGACGCTACCGTAGAATTCGGGAGTAAACAGACCGACAGCCGGGCCCACCGGATCTGTGGAGTCGATAATAATCACATCATAGGTATTCTTCGATTCCCTAATATGCTCTATGCCGTCGGTGATTAGGATTTCTACCCGCTCATCATCTAATCCGCAGGAAATCTCAGGCAGATACTGACGGCTGGCCTCAATCACCTCGGCATCGATCTCCACCAGTACAGCCTTTTCTACAGTATCATGCTTGATCACTTCCCGGATGGTGCCCCCATCGCCGCCTCCGATCACCGCTACTTTCCGGGGATGCGGATGGGCATTCAAAGGGACATGGGCAATCATCTCATGGTAAACAAACTCATCGGCCACGGTGGTCTGCACAATACCGTCCAAAAGTAGCATCCGGCCGAACTGCATTGTGTCAATTATGGCAATCTCTTGGTATGGAGAGCGCTTCCGCATGAGTGTACCCTTAGTCTTACAAGTCATCCCGACATTTTCTGTCTGCTTCTCTGTGTACCAAAGCTCCATAAGGTATGACCTCCCTCCCAACCAGTCAGCGGAGACTCCCGGCCAGAGTGCCCAAGGCAGTCATGAGATAGTATACCAGATGGACTGCAGAAAATAAACTAATTCCTCCCATGGCTACCAAGCTAAAAGGTGCAGCCTACCATCGATACTGTAGGCCAGCTGCCGACCGGAGGCCGCCCAGTGAACACCTCCCCGGATCCCATTGGTCTCAGCACTGGCCAATACAGCTGACGTCCGAGAATCCAGTTCCCAAATGCGCACCTCTGACCTGCCGTCGGGATGCCGGCTCATATAGGCCAAGAAGCTGCTATCAGAGGACCAAATTGGACTCCAGCCGGGAAAACGGGATACTATCTCCCTGGTATCAACACTCACTACCACCACTTCTTCGCCAACAGCCGCAGCGAGAAATCTTCCATCCGGGGACCAGTGTAAGGATTGTATGCTGCCCACCGCATCCAGTTTGACAGCAGCACCGGTGGCCATCTGGTAAAACCATAGGGCCCCATCTCTGCTGAATGCCAGCTGCCGGCCGTTGGAACTTACCGCAGGGGTACGGGCGCCGGTGAGCACCGGTATACTGACGCCGTCCAGGGCGCCGTAGATCATACTGTTCTGACTGAACAATACCAAATCACTATCGGTCACCCATACAGGGGAGTGGATATCGTGCCCCTCTGCCAAGACAGTAATGGGAAAAGAATCGGTATCTGCTGCCGCAGTCGGTTCAACTTGAATGACACTCAGCCGCTTGAGTCCATCTTCATCTACCTTGCTTACAGCAGCTATCGCCGAACCATCGCCTTTCCACACTGCCTCCACCACTGGCTCTGCTAAGACCTTCACAATGCTCCCGCTATAGATATCAAAGACCCAGAGCCCTTCCTCCGGCCCTCCGGTGCCGAAGGCAATGAGCTTGCCATCGGGTGACCATGCCAAAACATCTGTAACTTCTTCCACACCTTGCTCCGGTCCCAATACCGCTGTCCAATTGAGGACAAATCCCTTTTTCTCCCAGACAAGCTCAGCCTCCATCATTTTAAAGTAATCCTTGAGCACCACAAGGTCTACACCGGTATAATAATGCCGCAGTATATCCTCATATCCGAATCCTAAGCGAGACATGTGGACAGCCCCCGCCTGGGACATCCCTAAACCGTGACCGTTGCCCTTCCCCACCGCTGAAACCGTCTTGATCTTCCCGTCAGCTTCTTGTACCTCCAGCTCAAAACGGGTACTGGGAAGAATCCGACCATCGGGCTGCCGCAGAACCCACCGGATCTTATCCTTTGTTACCCTATACTCCAGTTGACGGGTTCCAGCCCCGTCGGATTCCTCATACGTAATTGCAAGTTCCTGAACTCTGCCTACGTCATCCCGTTTGGTAATGGTTAACCCCTTTAACTGGGCAGAACTGGGCACATTCAAAGAAAGCTCCGTCTTAAGATGCGTACCTAGAATGTCTGCCAGCACATTCCCCGGCCACTGAACCTCCCAGCTGTATCCAGGTCTATCTCGACCTAATTCCACCAAGGAATTAGTGTTGGGATCAACGGCTTCATCGGCTCTTGGCCTCAGGTAACCGGAATAACGGGTAGACCAGACCTGCTCGGCACCCGCAGTTGCTCCGCCACTGTTGGAATGATAGACCGCGCTGATGACCCAGCCTCCATATACCAGAATCAGCCCGGCAGTGGAATCGACAGCCTCCCGGATCAAGGCTGATTCCCGATCCAGCCCCTGGTAGACCTGGCAGTGGACTGTGGCGCAGAGGTCAAATCCTTCACTGTCATGTTTGCCTAAGCTGTTAATGCTGTAGGTGCGGGCAGCTACTGCTTGAGCCGCCAGTGCCGCCAGATCATCTTTGTTACTGCTGTAAAGTTCGGCTCCTACCACTCCGTACAAGTACTCTTCAAGGTCGATGATATTGACGAGCTGAATCTTTCCTTGCCCTAGGAAGGTAAGCCGTAGATTCCCCCGGTAGCTGCGGGGAGGGCTGCCCGATATTTGCACTGTTACCGGGTGGCCGTTGATGGGCTCCACCACGAGCTGGGGCTCTGCAATTCGAAGCAAAGTGGCGCCGCCGTCATCCTCCAGCCGAAAAGCCGGCTTGGCATCTTCTGTCTGTCCCTCATTATCGTCTTCCTGCACTTCTATTCTTGTGATCCACGCGTCTTGATAACCCAGTTGCTGGAGCCTAGACCGGAGGTTCTCCGCTTCCTCGGTGCTGGAGGCGTTTCCCACTTGGACCTTATACCAGGGGTCTTCCTGGACCACATAGCTGGAGACTCCGCTATCCATCTCCACTTGCTGACGGAGCGCTAAAGCAGCCCCCTGGTCACGGACCGCTTTGATCTGCACCCGCCAGATAGCTGAGGGGCGCCTGGGTCCCTCTCGGACCTCACCGACTATGCGGAAAGCTTCGGAAAATTCATCCAAGACTCCGCCTCTATGGGTACTTACCCTGACACCCTCTTTTGCCGAGATCCTGACTGCGCCCGATATCTCACCTAAACCAACAGCCAACTTCCCACCGGCATCCCGCAGCTTGAGGACCCTAGAAGGGGGAACTGCCGATACTTTGCCCCATGGAGCGGTCAGTAAACATAAACATAGGATCAGCCATATAGAGGGCAAAGTCCTCTTAATGTATTTTCTCAAACTCAGCGCTCTGCCCACGCTTCTGCGGCGGGCATCAGTTCTTGCCACAGGCTCTACCTCCCCAACTAAGCCACGGCCTTCCCTCTCCGCCATCGTCGGCCATATCCAAATACAGCATAGCAGCGACAAAGAAAGAAAAGGGCAAAGCTGCGCCTTACCCTTTATCCTCTCCCTACCTCTCCCAGCTTGGCGACACTCCTAGTCGCCGAAAAACCGCTTGATCTCATCCTCAGCTGCAGTAGGGCTATCAGCGGCATGAACCATATTATACGGGAGTTTGATGGCAAGGTCCCCCCTAATGGTGCCGGGAGCTGCTTTGGCCGGGTCAGTGGCCCCCACCAATGTCCGCACCTGCTGGATGGCATCATCGCCTTCCAAGACTGCCAAAACCACTGGACCCTTGGTTATCGCTTCGATGAGCTGCGGAAAAAAGGGCTTGTCCTTGTGATGGGCATAGTGCTCCTCTGCCGTTTCCCTTTGAATCTGGGTGACAGCCAACCGCTTAATCTTCAGGCCTTTGCGTTCAAAACGTCCGATGATTTCCCCTATTAGTCTTCTTTCTACAGCTTCTGGCTTAATGATCACAAAGGTCTGCTCTACCGCCATGTTATAATACCTCCATTACGACAATCCGACTATTGTTCCGTCTTTATCTATATCAATCCTCTTAGCCGCCGGTTCCTTGGGCAAGCCAGGCATGGTCATGACATCTCCGGTGATGGGTACTAGAAAACCTGCACCAAGGGATGCCCGCACTTCTCTTACCGTCAACGTCCAGCCGGTGGGAGCACCCTTTAAGCTCGGATTATCTGAAAGGGCATGCTGGGTTTTAGCCACACAGAGCGGCAAGCTCCCAAAACCCATGGCAGTCAAGTCACGGATATCCTGTTCTGCCCTCGGAGTGTAAGCGACATCCTCTGCACCGTAGATTTCCCGCGCGAGAAGGCTCATCTTCTCTTTAATGGGCAAGTTCCAGTCATACAAAGGTCGGAATTTATTCTCTTCCTCCAATGCCTCCATGACAGCTTCTGCCAGCTGGATACCGCCTTCACCACCCTTAGCTACAACCTCGGAAACCGCGACTTTAACCCCAAGCTCACGGCAGCTTTGCTCAACCAGTTCAAGCTCCTCCGCATCATCGGTGGGGAACCGGTTAACGGCCACCACTACCGGTAGGCCGAATTTCTTAAGATTGATAATGTGTTTTTCAAGATTGGTCAGCCCATGCTTTAGAGCCTCCAGATTGGTTTCTGCCACCCTGTCCTTGGGCACCCCTCCGTGCATATTCAGGGCACGAACTGAGGCCACCAACACCGCTACATCCGGAGTCAAACCACTGTACCCGTGGACAATATCAAAGAACTTCTCTGCCCCTAGATCCGCTGCAAAACCACCCTCAGTGACGACATAATCAGACAGCTTCAGTGCTAGACGGGTTGCGATAATGCTGTTGTTCCCGTGGGCTATGTTGGCAAAGGGGCCTCCGTGAACAAAGGCTGGCTGGCCCTCCAGGGTCTGGACTAAATTGGGCTTGATGGCATCCTTGAGGAGAACAGCCATTGAACCGACGACCCCCAAATCCCGGGCAAACACCGGCTGTTTGCTCCGGGTATACCCGATGAGCATCTGCCCCAGCCGCCGTTTTAGGTCCTCCATATCCTCCGCAAGGCAGAGAATTGCCATGATCTCTGAAGCCACTGTTATGTCAAAGGCTGATTCCCGGACGACGCCGTTCCCGGGGCCTCCAAGCCCGACAACTATACTCCGCAGCTGCCGGTCATTCATATCCATTACCCTGCGCCACAAAATGCGCTTGGGATCTAGATCCAGCTCATTTCCTTGAAAGATATGGTTGTCGATGACAGCTGCCAAGAGATTGTGGGCTGTCCCCACAGCATGGATGTCCCCGGTAAAGTGGAGGTTAATGTCCTCCATAGGCACTACCTGTGCATAACCGCCCCCTGCTGCTCCCCCTTTAATTCCAAAGGTGGGACCAAGGGAGGGTTCCCGCAAGCATACCGTCACCCGCTTGCCCATCTTACCCAATGCTTGGGTAAGGCCAATGGCGGTACAGGTCTTGCCCTCTCCCGCAGGAGTGGCAGTGATGGCCGTTGTATAGATTAATTTCCCATTGGGGCGCTCCTTTACCCTCTCCCAGACATGGGCTCCGATCTTGGCTTTATACTTCCCGTATAGCTCCAGATCCTCTTCATCCAGCCCCAATAAAGCTCCTATTTCCTGTATCGGCCGCAGCTTCGCGGCCTGGGCGATTTGGATGTCGCTTAGCATACACAGCTCCCTTTCTCATCGGGGATAGCATCGCGCTGGGTCTTCTCGTCATGGACAATACCCATGTATTTAGAGACATTATTTCCACAAAGAGCCATAGGATCCTTTCCCAAGTGATTTCACATCAACTGGAGATCCTGCCAATATTCCCCAGAACGGTGTAGGAATGATTGCCTTGATGGCGAATTACACAGTCGTGGAGGATTTGGCTAACCTACATGGTTAACCGAACTAGATCAAGGAGGAGCGCACATGAGAAACAACCGCATAAGACTGCTCTTGGGCATCATCGTACTACTGGCCTCCATAGGTATCCTTTGGTTTTTTAAGGTCGCTGATTCATGGCAGCGGATGGCATGGATCATCGCCGCACTAATAGTGAATTTCCTCGTAACCACCATTGGTGCATATTACGGCAAGCAAAAGCTGGAGGGTTATGAGGAGGCAATCAAGCAGCTATCGGAGGGCAGTTTTGCCGGCATTGATACATTAGCATCTAGTGATGACAGGATACTAGGATCCTTAGGTCAAGCATTAGCCACCTTGGGCAGCAAATTGCTGCAGTTCACAGACAACGCTAGACAGATCGTCACTGAACTTGTCCAAAGCGGAGAGGACCTCCTCACTACGTCGGAGGAAATCAATGCATCTATACAGGAGGTTGCCAGTACTGCTAACCAGTTTGCCGGCACCGTTCAGCAAGTCAGTGCTACCTCGCGGCTGCTGGCGGAATCCTCCCTCCTAGTCGGAGAAACCACTATGGAGCACCTCAGCAGGATTGAAGATGTGGTCAATCAAATGAACCAGATTGAAAAAGCAATTATGGAACTGTCCAACATCAGGAAGGACCTCAGTGCCCGCTATGAGCAGATCAATAAGTTCGTGGGAGACATTACTGATATCGCTGAGCAGACCAACATGCTGGCCCTCAACGCAGCCATTGAGGCTGCCAGAGCCGGTGAGCAGGGCCGAGGATTTGCCGTTGTAGCTGAGGAGGTTCGTCAGTTAGCAGAACAGTCGGGAAGGGCTGCCAACGAGGTACGGCGTGTAGTTGCCAATATCGCTGAAGGAGATGCCAAAGCCGACAGTGCCCTGGAGATCAATATCAAGGCGATTCACGACGGCAGCCAGATACTTAGATCCATGACCGAAAGCTTTGTGGAACTCAAGAAGAAAGTGGATGACTCAATCTCGCAAATGCAGCATATTAACACCGGTATACAACAGCTGAGCAGCGGCAGCCAGCAAATTGCAGCCGCAGCCCAAGAACAGGCGGCATCCATTGAACAAATTGCCGACAAAGCCAAGGTCCTCAGCGAGATCGCAGAACGGCTGCAATCCTACATCCAGGAGTTCGGAAACTAACTTGCTTCATGGCGACAAATCCCCGGCGGAGTTCCCGCGGGGGATTCTCAATTGAAAGGAGCCTGTAATGATCTTCGCTCCGACCAACGTGACTCCCTACAGATCCCACAGCAGCCTTCCGGCCACTACAGAACCTTACGGAAACCACGCTGATCTTTGCCCGACCTCCACGCATCGCTGTCGAAACCTATTGTGACCTCTCGACCACAATAGATCCCTAAGCGACCCATGGAGATCTTGGTCCGGCTAGTGCGGATTCCTTGAGCGCCGGCAGCGACTTCACCAGCCGCTGCTGACACCTACGAAACCCGCAGTAACCTTGGCGCCGACCAAGACTGATCCTCAGGCGAACCAGCCTTGATCTTTGCTCGACCCATACAGATCCGCTCTAGAACCTGTATGGATCTTAACTCGACCATTACAGACCCCTTGTCGGCAACCCCATCTTTGGGGTGCACCCTTATCATGCCCCCCGCTCAAGGGAATATACCCAACCGGTGAGAAACCTCGCTGCCAAATTGAACCAGTCCAGTCTCCTGTACTTCACCTTTCTCCATCGGCTCGTTTTTCTAAGACCCAACTTTTTTCTAAGGCCCAACTATGGGAGAGAAGAAAGCCGCTGCCAAAGCTTTGCATCCAAGTATCTGGACACAAGAGCTGCAGCGGCTCGATGGAAACTCGCAGCTTGTCGGACAGGGTGGTCTCTTATGGGTGTTGAGCGCCTATGTAGTACGCCAGACGTTGAAGCTCCAGACTCAAATCGGCATTGGCCACGTGTACGTCCTTGGGAACATCCAGCTTCACTGGAGCAAAATTAAGTATGGCCTTAACACCGGCCTCTACCAAGACATCGGTGATCTCTTGGGCGACATCGGCCGGCACCGTAACAATGGCCAGTCTAATATCTTTCTCCGGCACAACCCTAAGGATTTCATCTACGGAATAAATAGGCATATCTTCTATATAGGTTCCGATCAGTTCTGGTTTGATATCAAATAAGGCGACCATCTTGATGGTAAAAAGAGGATCCACCTCAAAACGACGCCGGTTATATCGAGCAAGGGCGTGCCCTAAGCTTCCGACCCCCACCAGTGCCATGTGGAGAGGCTCATCGAGATTGAGGATCTTGCGGAGTTCATCTTGCAGGAACTCTACGTCGTAACCTACCCCTTGTTTGCCGAACTCGCCAAACCAGGCCAAGTCTTTCCTGACTAGAGCCGGCCTCACACCTGCCCTCTTCCCTAGTTCATGGGATGAAATGCAAGTCTCTTTGCCTTTTACCTCTTCTAATACCCTCAAGTATATGGGTAGACGCCGAATCACCGCATCGGAGATTCCCTTCCAGGCCAACTTCATTCCCCCTCCAAAAGAGGTGTTCGTTCCTAGATTTTTACCCGCAGCTGCAGATCCCTAAACACCTGTGTCATGCTAGAGGCTCCCGCCCATGCCCAAGACTAGCCAAGACTAATATGCTAACTTCTCTTCGATGTAATTCGCAACTTGCTCTATAGGTATTCTCACTTGCTCCATCGAATCACGATCCCGGATAGTCACCGCGTGATCCTCCAGTGAGTCGAAATCAAAGGTGATGCAGAACGGAGTCCCGATTTCGTCCTGCCTGCGGTAGCGCCTGCCGATGCTGCCGGAATCATCATAATCAACGGGGAAGCGCTTTCGCAGCGCATCATAGATCTTCTCAGCTTCCGCAGAGAGATTCTTCGATAGCGGGAGAACCGCAGCCTTGTAAGGAGCCAGGAATGGATGGAACCTCAATACTTTTCTGGTCTCTTTCTCCAGCTGCTCTTCTTCATAGGCATCTGCTAAGAAGGCCAAGAACAGGCGGTCTACCCCCACCGACGGCTCAACGCAATAAGGTACATACCTTTCGTTGGTGAAGGGATCCAAATAGCTCATATCCTCCTTGGATGCTTCAGCATGCTGCTTAAGGTCAAAATCAGTGCGGTTGGCTATCCCCCATAATTCTCCCCAACCAAAGGGGAAGAGATACTCGATGTCAGTGGTAGCCTTACTGTAATGGGACAACTCCTCGGGAGAATGCTCTCGGGTTCGGACATTCTCTGGCTTCAGGCCCAACTCCAGCAGCCACTGCTTGCAAAAATCTATCCAGTATTCATACCATTCCATGTCTGTGCCGGGGGCGCAGAAGAACTCCAGCTCCATCTGCTCAAATTCCCGGGTCCGGAAAATGAAGTTGCCGGGGGTGATTTCATTTCTAAAGGACTTCCCGATCTGACCGATGCCAAATGGGATCTTCTTGCGGGAGGTCCGCATTACATTCTTGAAATTGACGAAAATGCCCTGGGCTGTTTCAGGCCTAAGGTAGACTTCAGATTTTGCATCTTCCGTTACGCCCTGAAAGGTCTTGAACATCAGGTTAAACTGCCGCACATCGGTAAAGTCATGGGCTCCACAGCGCGGACAAGCCACTTTGTGGGTCTTTATGTACTCCGCCATCTCCTCATCTGACCAGCCATCAATGGCAGGTACCGCTTGGCCGCTCTTGACGAGGCTTTCCTCGATGAGCTGATCTGCCCGGAATCTAGCCTTGCATTGGCGGCAGTCAATCAGCGGATCGCTAAATCCCGCTAGATGCCCTGAAGCTTCCCACGTCTTGGGATTCATCAGAATGGCCGAATCCAGTCCTACATTGTACGGTGACTCCTGGATGAACTTCTTCCACCAGGCTCTCTTGATATTATTCTTGAGTTCCACTCCCAGAGGGCCATAATCCCAGGTGTTGGCCAATCCCCCGTATATCTCAGAACCGGGGAAAACGAAACCACGGGACTTGGAGAGTGAAACTAATTGGTCCATGGTTTTCTCCGTCATCATCTGTACTCCTTCTCAGTTTATAGCACTTGATCCAATGGTCTCGCCCTATTATACCCATACAGAGCCCATCTCTGCAATTGCCTGGCCATTCTTTGTCAAGGTTTTCGACTACACGGCTAAAGGAATCTCCCCCCGCAGTGACGAACCTTTGTTAGGTAGTTACCGACATGCCATAGAGAAGTACGCGGCGAAGTCGGCAAGCGAAGGAGGTTAGAACATGTCTCATGTCACATTGGGGCTGATTGTGGGCAACCGCAATTTCTTCCCAGACAGCCTCTGTGAGAACGGAAGAACAGCTGTCATCAAGGTAATGGAGCAGCTGGGCTTCAAGGTTGTTGCTCTTTCCCCAGAAGACACAAACCTCGGAACCGTAGAAACCTGGGAGGATTCCCAGAAATGTGCGGCTCTCTTCAAAGAACACCGAGATGAGATCGACGGCATTTTGGTCACACTGCCCAACTTTGGTGACGAACGGGGTGTAGCCAATGCTATACGGCTATCGGGACTAAGGGTCCCCGTATTGGTCCACGCCTTTGCAGATGATGCATCCAAGATGGATCTTGCCCACCGACGGGATAGTTTTTGCGGCAAGGTTTCAGTATGCAATAACCTGCGCCAATACGGCATCCCCTTCTCACTGACTACCAAGCACACTGTCGCTCCCGAAGACCCAGCTTTTGCTGAAGATCTCAAGTGGTTTGCCGCAGTCTGCCGGATAGTCAAGACCTTGAGAGGTGCCCGGGTTGGCGCTATCGGCACCCGTCCGGCCAATTTCAACACCGTTCGCTACAGCGAAAAGCTCCTGGAGGCAAGCGGCATCTCCGTGGAGCCCATAGACTTGTCGGAAGTCTTTGGCAGAATTGACCGGTTAAGTGACAGCGATGAGGCTGTCCAAGCCCGTCTCAAGGATATCACCGGCTATGTCGACACGGCGGGCGTGCCCGACGTTGCGCTGCTCAAGATGGCGAAACTGGCTGTAGTCATCGACAGGTGGATGAAGGACCATGACCTCATCGGCACCACCATCCAGTGCTGGACATCCATCGAAGAATTCTTTGGGATCGCTCCCTGTGCCGTCATGAGCATGATGAGCAACTCACTGTTACCAAGTGCCTGTGAAGTAGACGTTATGGGCCTCTTGAGCATGCTGGCTCTCCAAGCGGCTTCTGAAAGGCCTAGTGCCATCATCGATTGGAACAACAACTACGGCGATGATCCCAATAAGTTGGTGGCTTTCCACTGCAGCAACTTCCCCAAGGATATGCTGGAGAGTGCCAAGATGGCTTATCAGGACATTGTCGGCGGTACTGTCGGCAATGAGAATGCCTACGGTACAGTGCAAGGAAGAATCAAGCCTGGGCCCTTTACCTTTGCTAGACTCAGCACCGACGACCTGACTGGCACGATCAGGGCCTATGTAGGCGAAGGGACCTTCACCGACGACCAGCTGACCACCTTCGGCGGATATGGAGTTGCAGAGATTCCTGGACTGCAGTGCCTCATGAAGCACATCTGTAACAACGGCTTCGAGCACCATGTGGCCATTACTCAGTCCCAGGTTGCCTGTGCCTTATACGAAGCCTTCACCAAGTATCTGGGCTGGGACGTTTATTACCATAAGGGCTAATCCCAAAGCATAAGCATGGGTAATTTAGCCATCAATTGAGCCAAGGGCAAATCCCTTGGCTCAGATTGTTTAAGAAGGGACCTTTTCCCAGACAGACAAGCATCCTAGTGTTTGGATTTAGAAGACCAACTGACAGCTTGAGTGTTCTTGTCCTCGAAATCAGTAGTGATATGATTCTCCCCTGATGATGGTAAACCACCGATAGAGCTGCTCTAGGAGGATCAAGCGCATCAGCTGATGGGGGAAGGTTAGCGGAGAAAAGGAAAGACGCATATGGGCTGCATCAAGCAGGGAAGTATGGAGTCCCAATGCACCGCCGATGAGAAAAGCAATATGGCTCCAGCCCTCTATCCCAAGCCGTTCAACCATTGCCGCCATCTCCTCGGAGGACCTCATTTGACCCTGCATATCTAAAGCAATGACAAAGCTTCTTTCAGGGATTGCCTTGAAAACCCGCTGGGCTTCCTTGGCCTTTACCATCTCCTGCACAGTTTGGGAATACCCGTCCCGAAAAGGTTCATCTTTCACTTCCACTATGTGAAGCTGGCAATAGGACTGCAGCCGCTTGCTGTATTCCGCTATCCCATTGACCAAGTAACGTTCCTTTAATTTCCCAACTGCAACTATGGTAACCCGCACTGTACCAGCAAGCACTCCTCTCTCAACCTGCCGAAGAAGGTGCTTTCAATGGCTTACAAGCGGGCGGTAGTCACATACCTGTCTTGTCCCCTGAAAAAGTCGATATTCAACTCCCCGCCATGACCGGCCTCTTTGACCTTGGCAACCAGTTCTTCCATAGAGCCGATCTTTTCACCGCCAGCAGCGATAATCACATCTCCTGGCTGCAGTCCGGCAGCCGCGGCTGGCTCATTGGGAACTACCTCGACTATGAAAACACCACTTCTCACCGGCAGCTTATTCCCTGTTTCCCGTTCATAGCGGGAAACGAAAACCTCATCTATTGTACCGCCGAGAATACCTAACCTGAGGATTTTGCCGTGGGCGATGAGTTCCTCAGCTATCTCCCGGGCAGTGTTGATGGGGATGGCAAAACCAATACCCTGAGCGTTCTGGATAATTGCGGTGTTGATGCCGACAACTTCTCCCTGGAGATTGAGCAGGGGACCGCCGCTGTTACCTGGGTTGATGGATGCATCGGTTTGGATAACTCCCTCGATCTGCAGGTTGTACTTGGGATCGAGAAGGAGACCTCGGCCCAAGGCACTGACCAGCCCAATGGTCACCGAGTTTTCGAATCCGTAAGGGTTACCGATGGCTATGACAAACTGTCCGACCCGGAGCCTATCGGAATCACCCAAGGGCGCTGTCGGCAAATTCCTGGCGGAGATCCTGACTACCGCCAGATCGGTAAAGGGATCTGTTCCCACCACCCTGCCCCTGTAGGGGTCCCTTCGCTCCGGCAGATATACCATGATCTCGGAAGCCCCGGAGATTACGTGATTGTTGGTGATTATGTGCCCATCCTCATCGATGATAACCCCCGAACCGATACCTTCCCTTTCCTGGGTAATCTGCCCGACGAAGAAATCATTGACTACAGCCTTTTCTACTGTCTCTATCCGAACCACCGCTGGCCCGATCTTTTCAACTACTTCTACAGCAGCGTTTTCTAGCCTGCGCAGGACATCGAGCCTATCTGCCATCTCAGCCCGCTCATCTGCTTTTATTTCCTCTGCGCTGGGAGGTGAAGACCGGGCACCCCAGCGCTGATCCACCCACCAACTCCCAAACAATGCCACCGCAGCACAGACGACTATAACCATCAAGAGCTCCCGGGGAAGCTGAAAGCGCTTTCCTGACATGGGCTGTCTCCTCCCTACCTGTTTATCCTAGTATGTGTGGGTAGGGCAAAAGACTATGCGGCGGGAAAACCCGTTGGATAGAATTAATGCTGATGAACTATGTCGGCGGCAGCGTCTTGGAGTTCTTCTACTTTTTCTTCTGATTCGGCTTCGATATACACCCGCAGCAGCGGTTCGGTTCCCGAAGGCCGAATCAGGAACCAACTGCCATCATCAAAAACCAGTTTGACCCCATCGATATCAGTGATTTGGACCAGCTTCCGCCCCGCTATCTCTTCTGGCGGGGCTGCAACCAGCTTTTTCAGCAGGCTGACTTTCTTTTCGTCGGGATAACGGAGGTCAATGCGGCGGCTGAACACCGGTCCCACGTTGGCCATGATGCGGTTCAGTATTGAACTGAGGTTTTCGCCCCACACGGCCCGCATTTCAGCAATCAGCAAGTTGGCCAGAATTCCATCTTTCTCCGGTATATGACCTGCGATGCTGAGGCCCCCGCTTTCTTCTCCCCCGATAATCACAGGTCTCTTGCGCATATGCTCACATATATACTTGAATCCCACCGGTGTCTCCAACACGCTAAGACCATACTTGGCAGCTAACTTATCTACCAAATGGGTTGTGGCCACCGTCCGCACTACGTCCCCTTTATATCCCCGGCGTTCCACCAAATGGACCAAGAGCAGGGCCACCACTTGATTGGGAGTAATGTACTGACCTGTGCCGTCAATAACCCCAAACCGGTCGGCATCTCCATCGGTGGCCAGCCCCAAATGGCTGCCGCTTTCCCTTACCCGTTCTACCAGGGGAGCCAATTGAGCGGCAGTGGGTTCAGGCAGTCCGCCGCCGAACAGCGGATCCCGATTTCCCCGAATCATCTCCACCTGGCAGCCGTTGGCCATTAACACGTCAGCCAGATAATGGCGGCCCGACCCATGCATGGGGTCACAGACCATCTTTAAACCGCTTTCCGCGATTCTGGGGAAATCAATTAGGCTGTTAAGGTGCTCAAAGTACTCTTCACGGGGATCGATAATCTCCAGGCGGCCTTTCTGGCGGGCAGCTGGCAAATCTACCGCTTCTGCTCCCTCCGCCACCGGCAGACCGACTTCGCTTTCTATGGCTTTAGTTATCTCCGTTGTGGCCGGCCCACCGTACTCGGGTATGTACTTGATTCCGTTGTATTCAGGGGGGTTGTGGCTAGCAGTAAAGACTACAGCACCGGCCGTTTGATGCTGAGTGACTGCATAGGCTATAACCGGGGTAGGCGCATCATTGGGAAGCATGTACACCTTGATTCCGTTGGCAATTAATACCTTGGCCGCTTCTTGGGCAAAGCGTTCCCCCAGGAACCTTGCATCGTGACCGACAATAACACCCTTATCGGATTTGTTGTTGGCCAAAAGGTAAGCGGCTATGGCCTGAACAACTAAACGCACATTCTCGAAGGTGAAGGTATCACACATAATGGCCCGCCAGCCGTCGGTGCCAAATTTGATCTGACTAATTCTGCTTGCCATAAAGTCTTAAACCGCCCCAAAGCCTCCGTAGTAATTAGGGCGGCTCCCTCCTCTCTTAAACTGTATACACTGCGGGTCCATGTCCTGCAGCTACAACCGCTAACTACAAACCGCTATAGATAGAAATTCGCATCGGCAATCGGTTTACCTGTAGACTAACCCTTTTTCTCTGTCATGACCCGGGCGTAATCCGTTGCTTGATGCCCTAGTTAGTCATTAGCGGCTTTGCTTTTGCCGCCTCAGCAGGTAAATAAAAAACGGTGCTCCGGCTATGGCAGTAATGACTCCCACCGGCAGTTCTGCAGGAGCGAGGATTGTTCGGGCCACTGTATCGGCAATAACGAGGAAAATAGCACCAACTAGACCCGCTGCCGGCAGAAGGATGCGGTGATCGGGCCCGGTAATTATTCTCACAGAATGGGGGATAATCAGACCTACAAAACCAATGACACCGCTAACCGACACCGCTGCTGCCGCCATCAGAGAGCCTGCGATGAGAAGAATGGCTTTGACCCGTTCCACATTGACCCCGAGGTTCTGAGCCGTCTCCTCCCCAACTAGCAGAATGTTCAGCTCCCGGGAGTAGAAGAGCACTACCAGACCGCCCACGGCTAAGTAGGGTAGGCTGGCTTTAACATGGTTCCAACTTCTACCCGAGAGGCTGCCCATCATCCAGTAGACTATTTCCGGCATCGACTGGTTGGCTACCACCATCAAGAAAGAGACCACAGCTGAGAAAAAAGAACTGACAGCTACTCCAGCTAAGAGGAGTGTCCCGATGGGCACCCGTCCGCCTACCCGCGCTATATTATACACCAAAAAAATAGTAAGTACCGCCCCTAGAAAGGCCAGCAAAGTCACAATGGAGAGCCCAAAATCGAAGTACTTAGTCCTAAGCAGTATTCCAATAGTGGCACCCACAGACGCTCCCGCCGATACCCCGATAATATACGGGTCAGCCATTGAATTCTGCAGCAGTCCTTGGTACGTGGCACCAGCCATTGCTAAGCCGCCGCCAACCATCACCGCCAAGACGATCCGGGGAAGCCGCACCTGAAAAACGATCATTTTGTGGGATAAAGGCCAATTACCTAGTTTACTATCTACGCCCAAGAGGTGATGCACGATCATCTTGGCCACATCGACGGCGGCGATATTGGCAGGACCCACCGCAGCCGAAATGATGGCCGCCAAGATCAATAAGAGACTCAGCACCAATATAGTGAGCGCCCACTTCTTCCCGCGACTACTTAATCCATTTCTCAATACTCGATCCCCTTTCGTACCTTTAAACCTCGGTCGTAAGGGTGTCTAACACAGCGCATTTCTGTCACAAGGTCCGCTGCGGCTATAAGCTCTGCCTGCATGTCCCGCCCTGTAAGAATCATCTCCACATGTTTGGGCCGCTTGCTAATCAGCCCCAGGACCTGCTCAATGGTGATCAAACCGACTTTGACTGCATGGCTGATTTCATCGAGGATTACCAGGTCATAGCCTCCCCTTTGCACCACCTGGGAAATCTCGGACCATCCTGCCTGCGCCAAAGCCAGTTCCTCCTCCGTGGGCTCCCTATTGATAATAAACTCCCCGGTACCCAGCTGACTAATGGTTAAGTAAGAACATAACCGCTGGGCCGCCAAATGCTCTCCAGACTCCTGCCCCTTAATGAACTGGGCCATATAGACCCGAAGGCCTCGGCCGACGGCCCGCAGGGCTTGTCCTAAAGCCGCCGTCGTCTTTCCCTTGCCGTCCCCAGTATAGACCTGCACGAGACCAAAATCCAAACGATAGTCTGCTACCATGGAAATCTCCTCCTAAGAACTACCGGGCACCCCCGAAAGCCATCTACCGGAAGACATCATTCGAGGAAGCTCTCATCTCCTGGAAACATGACACTGGCTCAATGGTGGCTGGGAACCAACACATGTACCTGGGGCTTGCCGGTCAAGGGATTGGGGTAGACAACTACATCTACCCCATATACTCTGGCGAGGGTCTCGCCCCGGAGGACCTCCTCTGCAGAGCCGGATGCTTCGACGGTACCCCGCGCCAGCAGAAGCAGTTGATCGCAGTATTCTGCAGCCAAATCTAAATCATGGAGCACCACGATGGTAACAAGGCCCTTCTCGCTGGTTAACCGCCTGAGCAGCTGGAAAATCTCGGCCTCATGATTAATATCCAAGGAGGCAGTGGGCTCATCTAATAGGAGCACCTCAGGCTCTTGGGCCAAGGCTCTAGCTACAATCACCCTCTGCCTTTCTCCCCCAGAGAGTTCCGTCATGGACCGTTCGGCTAGAAATAAAACATTGGTAGCTTCCATGGCTTGATGGACGATTTCCTGGTCTTGTTTGGACATGGCCTGAAACCGGCGCAGGTATGGGCTCCGGCCCATCTCCACAATATCTCTGACAGTGAACTCAAAGTTGATCTGGGTTTCCTGGGGCACCACTGCCACTGTTCTAGCCAGAAGTCGAGGTGACCAAGAAGCGGTATCTTTACCATCGATCAAAATCCGCCCTCGATCAGGGACTAGAAGTCTAGAGATGATCTTCAAAAGGGTGGTCTTGCCGGAACCGTTTGGCCCTATGATCCCCACCATCTCCCCAGCCTCAACTGTGAAGCTGATGTCCTGGAGGATGAGCCGCTGGCCGTAACTGAAACTCACATTTTCAACAACCAGTTTTTTGGCCATGGAATACTCACCATTTCTTAGAAACGTTCAGGATGCAGTATTCTTGCCAGCACCAGCAATGCATCGGCAAGTCGCGGCGTTGTCCGCACAAAGGGTTCGGAGTCTACTGCTATCACTCGGCCTTGCTGCACGGCCTTAACTGTCTGCCAGGCACTGCGGGCCAGCACCTCATCCTCGTAAGGCCAAGTAAGGATAATCACATCGGGATTTCTCTCCACAACTAATTCGCTGCTGTACTCTACCCAGGCACCGGGGGCATCGGCCGCCAAATTGCGCCCTCCAGCCAATTCTATCAACTCCTGCATGAAGCTCCCAGGTCCGCAGGTCATCAGGGGCTCATTCCAGATCTCTACAAATACCAGCGGCCGCTCATCTTCCGGAAGATCCCCCAAAGCATCCTGTACATAGCAGATCTTTTCCTTCATTTCCGCCACTACTTCCTGGGCTTGATCCTGGGCTCCAGTGGCTTCACCTAGCAGCAACAGTGCATCCATTACTTCCTCAAGGTTAGTCGGATTGATGGCTAGAACCGGAAGCCCCAGCTCATCTAGCTTGGCGATGAAGGTCCTCACTACCTGGGCATCCCCGACGATCAGATCGGGCTCCAGCATCAAAATCTGCTCGTAGTTGAGATGCAGAGCATCGCCGATAATCGGCTTCTCCTCGGCTTCTGGAGGATAGTTGCTGTAATCGCTGACTCCCACCACCTTGTTTCCCAAACCGAGAGCATACAGGTTTTCGGTGACGCTGGGAGCCAAGGAGATCAATCTTTCCGGAGCTTTCTCGATTAAGATTTCTCTATCCAAGCCGTCGATGACAACCACTGGGAATTCTGCGGCTTGTACAGAAACAGCCCCCAGCACCGTCAAACAGACACACAGAGCCAAGAACTTAGATAATGTTCCAACCAAATCTCTATACAGAAGCATCATGCTGGTCACCTCTTGTCATCACATTTTTCTTGTAAGTGCTAAAAAAAATCCTCTTCCCAGTCAGGTCAGAGGATTCATGGTCAACCGGCGTTGATCCTTTTCCATATCGCCAAGTTCCCGTGTACCATCCCCTTTCCGCGAAGGTTGCTGGTTCATCCCTTAGGCAGGTCTCCTGGCTACCGGATCATCACTTTGCCATAGCCTTCCCCACAGGCTGCGAGTGGCTGATGGCCATTCCCCGGTTACAGTGGCGCGACCGCGTGGTCACGAGCAAAAGGCTGCTCGCCCAACTTCCCTATTCTCCCCGGATACGGGGCACCTAAGGGTTAATATTCACTTTTACCAAAAGGTCAATGGTTGACCCTGCTCAGTCCCTTTGCACTATTCGGCAGCACGCCTCTAAATCCTGCCGGAAGGGCCTATCTTTGCCCTCTGGGACGCTCGAGTAGTTAACGATCCACTGCAGGTTGTCGCAGTTTGAGCACTTTCCGGATCTCCTCACCATACTCTGGATAATCATCTACCGGAGATTCCAAGATGAAAGGGAGTTCTCCCAGCACTGAGTGGTTAACGATTGCTTGAATACCTTCCATGCCTAAGGCCCCCTCGCCAATTTTGGCGTGGCGGTCAATGCTGCTGCCCAATTCCTGTTTGGAGTCATTGAGATGCATCAACTTCATCCGTTCCAGGCCGAGGAGAGCATCAAATTCTTCCAGAAACTGGTCAATCCCTGGGGTATTAGTAAGATCATAGCCCGCGGCTAGCAAGTGGCAGCTGTCCAGGCAGACCCCCATCTTTTCCGGCCAGTATAACCTGAGGAAAACCTCCCGCAGTTCCTGCAGGTTTCTACCCACTTCTGTTCCGTGACCGGCCATGGTCTCCAGTAATAGAACGGGCTTCTCTTCATGATACCGCTCAAAGACAAAGGTGAGGGCATCGACAATTCGCTCTATACCTGCATCAACCCCATCACCAAGATGACTGCCGGGATGCACTACTAGAAAATCAACTTCGGCAGCAGCAAAGCGCTCCAAGTCTTCCCGCAGAGTCTCTTTGCCGAAATCATGAATATCCGGCCGGTTTGTAGCCAAGTTTATGGTGTAGGGCATGTGGCCCACTACACACTTAATTCCTGCTTCTAGCCGGCTCTTCCGAAACTCCGCTATCTCCTCCTCCCCAATGTGTCGGGCCCTTCCACCCCGGGGATTACGGGTAAAAAACTGAAAGGCGTTGCCGTCTATGGACTTGGCTAGTTCTATTGCAGCAGGCATCCCTTTTGCAATGGTTAGATGAGCACCAATAATCATTTTCCAATCATTTTTCCTCCATAGATATCCAGGTGAGTAGCACTCTACCAGTATTGTATTCCATACTTACCGCGATACTATACTTGGGCAAACCCCTGAGCTCAGACAGCGGGGTCAAAACCGACAGAGGAGGCGCCATCACTTGGCAAGAACCAAACGCGAACAGCAGAATCAGCAAAACCAGCAGGTCTCCATGCAAGCTCGACAGACACAGCAGAATCGCCAGGCACAGCAGGCCCAGCAGACAGGTCAGCAGCAGACCCAGTATGAATTTGCCCAACCGCTGACCGGGCCCCAGAATCAGGGGCAGCAGAACCAGCAGCAGGTTGCTATGCAGGCTCAGCAGCAGGCTCGTCAGGCCCAGCAGGCCCGGCAAAGAGCCAAACAGCAGTCCCAGTACGAGTTCAGTCAACCGTTGACTGGAACTCAAAACCAGAGACAGCAGAATCAGCAGGCAAGCCAGATGGCACAACAGAAAGCGCAGCAGAGACCGCAGAATCAGTCGTAACAACTCTATCACAAGCGTCGGAGTAAGAATCAGAACTCACAGGAACAGTCTCTCAGCGGCCGGAGAGCATTGCTTGCTCTCCGGCTGCCCCTTGTCAGGAGGTCCTAACCTTTCTCATGTTGAAAACAAGCCGGAATAGCCAACCTAGAGACAATAAACTAAGACACTGCCGGGATTGGCTAGAAGCCACACTCCTGGTGAAATCCGATGCCAGAACATTGACCTCGGCAGGACTCCTGGCGGGGGAGATAGTCCTTTTTTCTGCCGTGGGCCTCTGGATTGCTGGAACTTTAGTTGGCCTCCAGGGTCCGCCGGCGGTGCGCCTTGCCGCCGTGGTAAAAGGCATCATTCCATGGCTTCCTTTCCTGGCACTTTGCCTATTGCTTTCGCTCGCAGCTGCCCACATGGCTCAATGGGGTGAGCGCCGCTACCGCCGGGGCCGAACGGCTGCTGCCTTGGTATCGGTACCGGTAACACCGGTTATCCTCGGCATCCTCCTCGTTCAACCGTTCTTTGCGGCTGCACCTATCCTTGCCCCTATCGCCATCTGGGCAGCAGCGGAGCTTTGGTGGCAGCTTTTTCTTTATTTTCTGCGGCGCTTGGCTACCTTCGACTATTGGGCTGAACTGGAGCGGGAAAGCCGGAGCTCCTCATCAGACAACTGTTATGACCTAAGATCCCACCGGGAGTACTTGGCGACCAAGAAAACCGCCCTTATGGAGAGAAAACTCCGCTGGGAGGCAATGGCAAATAGCGGAAACCCTCAAGACGGCCAGACCCAAGCACTCAACGGCGGCAGCCAGGGTTTAACATCTCCCGGATCCGGGACCCGCCTTCGCTTTCCAGTTACAATCATTTTAGCAGCCTGCTGCTTCTTGGCTTTGGGCGGGCTCCTCCGCCAAGTTGAAAGCAGAAAAGCCCAGGTGCAGTCCCCGGAAGCCGCAGCTATCCCGGTGGAACCTCCCCGGCTTACCTTCTGGTACCAAGCCCTGGATCCTGAAGCATCACTGCTGCAAGATCTAATAGACGCCTACAATGAGACAATTGCTGGCCCGGCTACTACCCCTGGTGTTATCGGAATTAACCAAGATGGCGATCTTGCCCAGGAGATTTTCTACGCCCAGCTGGCGGATAGGAGTCCCGACATTATGCTGCTACCTAGAGAATTTGGGCTGCAGCTCTACACCGGCTGGAACTCGCCGGCTTATGATTCTGAGTTTGCCGGCTCTTACCTCCCCCTGTGGACTAATCGCCCTTGGCGGCAGCGGCTGGCACTGGTGGTCAGTCCAAAAACCCAGTTCCCCCAAGAGGCCCAGGCTTTTGCCGCGTATCTCCATGACCGGCTGAGCAGAGAATGACAAGGGGATCGGGACCCTCCACACCTCTGACCCTCCATACCTCTCTACTGGGAACTACTGCCTTTGATCTCTCGGATCAGCGCCGGAATGATTTCTTCTACCTTACCCACGATCCCATATGTTGCGATACTGAAAATGGGCGCATCGGGGTCGCTGTTGATGGCCACGATAATGTCAGAAGACTGCATACCAACTATATGCTGAATAGCACCGCTAATGCCGCAGGCAATGTAGATTTTCGGCGCCACTGTCCGGCCGGTTTGTCCTACCTGGTGGGGATAACTCACCCAGCCCGCATCTACCACCGCCCTGCTGGCACCAACGGCTGCTCCCAGGACCGATGCCAATTCTTCTACAAGGCGGAAGTTTTCCGGACTTCCCAGACCTCGTCCACCGGCCACCACGATATCGGCTTCAACTAAGTTGGGACCTGTGTCGGCCGCTTCCACTACCTCAAGGATACGCTGCCACGGCATAAGGGGCGGCAGTTCCAAGTGAATTATCTCCCCTTTTCTATTGGGATCCCTAGCAGGCTTGGGAAATACTTTAGGTCTAACTGTTGCCATCTGGGGCCTGTGATTGGGGCACCGTATGGTAGCCATCAAGTTGCCGCCAAAGGCAGGACGGGTTTGCAGCAAGTTCCCATCCTCATCTAGCGCAAAAGCGGTGCAGTCAGCAGTAAGCCCTGTTCCCAGCCGGGTAGCGACTCTGGGCGCCAGGGAACGGCCGTTGGCAGTTCCGCCAATTAACAGAATCTCCGGCCGGTACTGCTTAACTGAGTATTCCATCACTTGAGCATATAGGTCACCCCGGTAACCTTTAAGCTCCGGAGCACTGCCCACATAAACCCGATCAGCGCCGAATTTAACCAGCTCTTGAGCCAAATGATCCACGCCATCGCCCAAGAGAAGACACCCCAAAGACACTTCCAGCTCTGCTGCCAGCCTCCGGCCTTCGCCTAAGAGCTCCAAGACTACATCTAGAAGCTGGCCGTCTCTCTGCTCGGCAAAAACCCATACATCTCCCCTCGCCTCCCCAGGCTCGGACTGCGCAGATATCTCCTCTCCAGCGATATAGATAGCCTCGGTAGGACAGACCTCTACACAGGCTCCACAAAGGGTACATTCTTCACTGAACTCAGGGCCATCGGTTCCCACAGTGATCGCATCGTAGGGACATGCATCTTCACAGGCCCCGCAAATAGTACAGTTATCTGCTCGCAATCGAATTTCCATACGCTACTTTCCTCCTGATGCCGATGCTGCCAAATCTACCTATAGGGACCTAAGCCGCTGCCACAGAGCAGCTGCCTGTTCACTGGGCGTACCTTCCAACATTTCACCCCTGCGCTGTCTCTCGGGTTCGAAGGTGCGCCATACCTGGGTAGGTGAGCCTTTGAGGCCGATACGTTCTGCCTCTGCTTCAATGTCTTCCGGTCCCCAGATAGGAATTTCTGCCTTTTTGGCCCGCATCATGCCCCGGAGTCCCGGGATCCGGGGTTCGTTTAGCTCTTTTACCACTGTAATAACCGCGGGCAAGTTTACCTCCACCACTTCATACCCTCTGTCGGTCAGTCTTTCTGCCACCAGCTTATCTTCAGTCAGCTCCCTGATCTTCCTAACTTGGGTGATGTGGGGTATGTCCAGATTAGCTGCCACACCCGGACCTACCTGAGCTGTATCTCCATCTACTGCCTGCTTACCGCAGATCACAAGATCCACATCACCCAGTTTCGCGATGGCTCGGGCTAGTGTATAGGAGGTGGCCAGGGTATCGGCTCCGGCAAACCGCCGGTCACTGAGGAGGATCCCGTGATCAGCTCCCATGGCAATGGCGTCCCGCAGGACTTGTTCAGCGGAGGCTGGTCCCATGGACAAGACGGTGACTTTGCCGCCCTTTGCCTCCCTAAGGCGCAGGGCTTCCTCTAAGGCATGAAGGTCATATGGGTTGATAATTTTATCTACACCTTCCCGGATCACCAAGCCGGTTTCCCGATCAATTCGAGCCTGGCTGGGGTCGGGGACCTGTTTGATACAGGCGACTATATGCATGTGCTGCTTTCTCCCCTTCGTCACTTGTTCTTACGGGCTGCTTTCTTAATGAGGTCGAGCGCGATGATGTTGCGCTGAATCTGATTGGTGCCTTCATAGATCTGGGTGATCTTGGCATCCCGCATCATCTTTTCCACTGGGTACTCCCGCATATAACCATAACCGCCCAGGATCTGCACAGCATCTACAGTCACTTTCATTGCCACATCAGAGGCAAACAGCTTAGCCATAGCTGCCGCGTGGGATACATCCTTAGCACCGCTGTCGATCCATCTAGCGACGGAATACACCAGGGCCCGGGCTGCCTCTACTTGGGTAGCCATATCTGCCAGCATGAACTGAATTCCCTGGAAGGAGCTAATGGGCTGACCAAACTGTACCCGCTGGCGGGCATAATTGACTGCTTCATCCAAAGCACCTTGGGCAATCCCCACAGCCTGAGCGCCGACTCCCGGCCGGGTCTTATCAAAGGTTTTCATGGTAATGACAAAACCCTGGCCTTCCCGCCCCAGTAGGTTTTCTTTGGGAATCCGGCAGTTATCGAAAATGACTTCCCGGGTAGCTGAAGCTCGGATTCCCAGCTTTTTCTCCTTCTTTCCAAAACTCAAGCCCGGTGTACCCTTCTCCACAATGAAGGCACTGTATCCCCTAGGACCCTTGGCCTTATCTGTCACTGCAATGACTGTATAAATATCTGCTTCTCCGCCGTTGGTGATCCACTGCTTGGTGCCGTTGAGGACGTATTCATCTCCATCTAGTGTAGCAGTTGTGGCAATCCCCGATACATCGCTGCCGGCATTAGCCTCAGTCAAGGCAAAGGCCGCAAGGCGCTTGCCGCTGGCGATGTCCGGCAGGTAGCGCTGTTTTTGCTCCTCTGTGCCAAACATAATGATGGGAAAGCTCCCCAATGCACTGGCCGCGTAGCTAACCGCCACACCGCTGCAGGCCCGGGACAGCTCCTCGACCACTAAAACCTGTTCAAAAACACCGCCGCCCAACCCGCCGTATTCCTCCGGCACCCAGACTGCAAATAGATCTGCCTCACCCAAAATGCGCATGAGTTCCCAAGGGAACTCTTCTCTCTCATCCAGCTCTGCTGCCACTGGCTTGATCTTCTCATCGGCGATCCGGGCAGCTAGCTCCTTGATCATTTGCTGTTCCTCGGAAAGAAAATAATCCACTGGTTTTCCCTCCTTAGTACATACTTCTATGAGCAGGTCCTAACTCTGTGTTTCGCCGTGGATTATCATAATCCTGCCAACGACGAAAAAGGCTGCAGCCTCGAGGTCAAGCTGCAGCCTACCAAATTATGCCCAACTGGCGGTAGAATATACTAGTCCTTGTCTTATGCAGCCCCGATGAGTTTCTTGGCTACATCGACGGCAGTACCGGAATCAGGAGCATATCCGTCAGCGCCGATATCATCGGCAAAGGCCTGGGTTACCGGTGCGCCGACTACCAATACCTTGACACTATCCCGGAGGCCGGCATCGGTTAATGCCTGAATGGTCTCCTTCATATTCACCATGGT